>CAILBQ010000491.1 GCA_903832475.1 uncultured Acidobacteriota bacterium
CGGAGGCGGCGGAGGCGGCGCATCCCCACCATCCGGCGGCGGCCCCTGCCGCCTTTCCATCCTCTCCTTCCGTTTCTCGTTCCAGTCCGCAAACATCTTCTTCTGGTTCTCATCCAGCAGCGCCGAGATTTTCGTATTGCTTTCCTCGCGAATCTGGTTCATCTGCGTCATCCGCGCCTCGCGCGTCTCCGCCGTCTGACCCGTCGACGGATCGGCCGGAGCCTTCTCGCGTAGCGCCTTCATCTCCGTCGCCTGCTGATCGAGCACAGTTTTCACGCCCTTCTGCTGGTCCGCTGTCAGGGTCAACAACCGGGTCAGCATGTGCAACTGCCGTTCCGGGTCCTGGCCGCCCCGCCACATCCGTCCCGGCGGCGGCCCGCCCTCCGGCGGCGCTCCCTCCGGCGCCTGCGCCATTAACCCACATGCACCCGCCAGCAGCATCGCGCTCGCTGCCGCAACTCTCCATCCCGAATTCCATCGCATCATCTTCATCGCTGCTCCTCATCCCTTTCGGGTTGTTCCGGCAACATCGCCGTGCTACTCCGGATCCATCAGCGCCGCGACCTTGCCGGCTCTGCTCTTCCCAGACAGACGTCCCTCCACTGAACAACGTTGACACTACCCCCGAGGAATACTTTGCCAAGCCCTCAATTGACCATGAACTAAAGTAGAAGCATGTTCGTGCGCAAAATTGCCATCCATCGCCTCACCGCCGACGGTGCCGAAACTCCCTGCCCGCTCCACTGGATCGACAATTTTGCCATGCGCAACTTCACCAACGACGCCGTCTTTGACGACACCCTCCCCATCGCCGATGGCCTGCTCGAAGCCGGCCACCACGTCCCCCTCGACCGCCTCCAACCCGCCATGGAAGACTGGTTTCGCCGCAAAGGCTACCTCAAATCCGGAGAACATCTCTCCGTCTCCGAAATTCACAGTCGAAGTCTGTCCTCCAAAAATTCCCTTGACGGAATATGACTTTGATGGAATATTAAAAGCATGGCTTGGGAAATTGAGGCCAGTGACGAGTTCGCGGATTGGTATCGTGATCTCGATTACGACGAAGCGCTGAGCGTGAATTTCTCCGTCGGCATTCTTGAGGAGGCCGGTCCCGCACTCGGCAGACCGCATGTCGATTCTCTACAAGGCTCAAAAATCCCAAACCTGAAGGAATTGCGAGTTCAGCATCAGGGCCGTCCACTGCGGATCATCTTTGTGTTTGACCCCAGACGAGTGGGCTATCTCATTCTGGGCGGCGACAAGACCGGCGATTCAAGTTGGTACAAGACCTTCATTCCAAAGGCTGAAAAAATCTACGCAAAGCATCTGGCGGAGATATTGGGGTAAATTATGGCAAAAAAATGGACAGAAATTCGGCGCCCACTTTCTGAATCAGACGAAGCGCTGGTGAAGGGACGAATCGCCGCCGAACTAGCGAAGCTTCCCCTGGCCGAAGTACGCAAGGCCCGCAAAATGACGCAGAATCGCCTCGCCGAACTGCTGCAAGTGAATCAAGGCGCAGTTTCCAAAATCGAGAAACGCACCGACATGTACCTCAGCACTCTGCGCAGCTATGTCCAGGCCATGGGCGGAGATTTGGAAATTAGAGCCGTTTTTCCTGAGGGTGAGGTCTTACTCGAAAACATGGGAGATAGCAGCGTTGATGCGCGTAACTCCACCAGGTCAAGAGGATTTCCCCCTTCACGTCCCTGATCAATTTTCTGCCCGATCGCATGCTGAATCGATAGCTATTTCCTCGAACAGAGTTTCCCGAAACACTCTGCCCAGCGAATCTATCTCTCCTTTCTATCTTTCCTATGGACATTGCAAAGGAGTCTTGCTGCCTTCTTTGCAATGGCCAAAGGAGAGCGCATGGCAGCCGACAAGTCTGAAGTCCTTCAGGGCACCCTCGACCTGATGATCCTCAAAACCCTCCAGGCCCTTGGCCCCCTCCACGGCTTCGGCATCGCCCGCCGCATCGAGCAGCTCAGCGAAGACGTCCTCACCCTCAACGAAGGCACCGTCTACACCTCGCTGCTCCGCCTCCAGCAAAAAATGTGGATCGCCAGCGAATGGGGCCTCTCCGAAAACAATCGCCGCGCCCGCTTCTACTCCATCACCAGGCGCGGCCTCAAGCAGCTCGCCGTCGAAACCGAAAACTGGGAGCGCATCGCCGCCGTCATCGGCCGCGTCCTTGCCCTCGAGGCGAAAGTCTAGCCATGGCCCCAATCCCATCGCGCGAACCCGTCTCCGACCGCGCCCTCACCTTCCTCTCTAAGCTCAAAGCCCTCTTCGGCCGGCACCGCGACGACGTCGCCTTCGACGAAGAGATACTCACCCACCTCGACCTGCTCGCCGCCAAATTTCAGCGCGAAGGCATGACGCCCAGTCAAGCCGTCCGCGCCGCACGCCGCCAGTTCGGCAACCCCACCCTCCTCAAGCAGCGCCAACGAGAGTCGAGGACCATCATGTTCTTTGCGCACATCTTTGCCGACGCCCGCTACGCCTTCCGCCAGCTCGCCAAGACGCCAGTCTTCACCATTGTCTGCATTCTCACCCTGGCCCTCGGCGTCGGCGCCAACACTGCCGTCTTCAGCGTCATGCACACCGTGCTGATGAAGATGATCCCCGCCCACGAGCCCACTCGCCTCGTCGTCCTCCGTGAAAGCGAACGGCCCGACGGCACCACCCAGAGCGGCGATGGGTACGACAATTCCTTCACCTATGCCATGTACCAGGCGCTTAGCACTCGCAAAGACGCTTTCCAGGACGTCATGACCTACGTCCCCCTCGCCTTCAGCGGAAAGACCCCGGTTCGTGTCGGCGCCACCCCCGAAGTAGCCTCCGGCGACATGGTCAGCGGCAACTACTTCTCCGGCCTCGGCATTGGCATGGAGCGCGGCCGCGGCTTCTCCTCCCAGGACGAATCCCAGCACGCCTCCGTCGTCGTCATCAGCGAAAAATACTGGTCCAGCCGCTTCTCCCGCGATCCCCAGATCATCGGCAAAACCATCTTCATCAAGTCCCTCCCCTTCACCATCGTCGGCGTCGCTGCCCACGGCTTTGAAGGCACCGAGGGTGCCAGGTCCCTCGATTTTTGGATTCCCCTCCAGGACCGTCCCGAATTCAATGCCTGGGGCAACTCCGTCGGCACCGATAACAAGAACTTCATGCGTCGCGACGAATGGTGGTGCATCCGCCTCATGGCCCGGCTCGCTCCCGGCATCTCCCCCCAGCAGGCCCTCGCTCAGGTCTTCCCCACCTTCCGGCAGGCGGCCTATCTCGGCGTCCCGCAAGCGAAGCAGGGACAGGGCAAGCCGCCCATTCTCTCCTTCAGCGCGCCCAAACAGTTTGGCGAACCCGGTGACAATCAGACCAAATCGCTCCATACCCTCATGACCATGGTCGTCCTTGTCCTGCTCATCGCCGTCAGCAATGTCGTCATGCTGCTTTTGGCGCGCAACGCCAATCGCCAGCGGGAATTCAGCATCCGCCTCGCTCTCGGCGCGGGCCGCATGGAGCTGGCCCGTCAACTGCTCGTCGAAAGCTTCCTCCTCGTCACCACCGGCGGCGTTGTGGCTTGGCTCTTCGCCTCCATCGCCACCCGCGCCCTCGCCTCCTGGGCCCAGATTGACTCCAGTCTCCAGCCCGACGAAACCGTCCTCTGGTTCACCCTCGCCGTGCTGTTCATTGCCGCCCTCATCTTCGGACTCGCCCCTCTTCGCAGCGCCATGAGCAACGACCCGCAGCTCACCCTCAAAAGCTCCACCGCCGTCTCCCAGCACAGCGCGCAAAAGGTCCGCGCGGGCAATGCCGTCATCGTCACGCAGGTCGCCTTGTGTGTGGTGCTTCTCGTCGGAGCAGGTCTGCTCTTCGGCACCCTGCGCAACCTCATCAACACCCCGCTCGGCATGAAGGCCGATGGCCTCCTCGTCTTCGGCGTCCACCCCAAACACTTCACCTCCACCGAACAAAGCGTCGCCTTCTACCAGACCTTCCAGCAACGCTTGAGCGCCCTTCCCGGCGTGACCGCCGTCTCTATGGTTGAAAATCGTCCGGGCTCGGGATGGTCCAACAACGACGCAGGCATCCTCATCGATGGCCATAAACCAGTCGGCTCTCCCGACGACACCCACTTCCGCAATAACGGCGTCGGATCCAACTACTTCCACACCATGGGCGTGCATATCCTCGCCGGTCGCGACTTCACCGATGCCGATACCGCCACCGCGCCCAAGGTCGTCGTCGTCAATGAAACCTTCGCCAAACGCTACGTCGGCCCAGGCAGCGCGGTTGGCCACGTCGTCAGCGCTTCAGACCAGAAGGACCACTACCAGATCATCGGCGTCGTCCAGGATCACAAATACACCGGCATCACGGAAGAAACCACGCCCATGCTCTGGAGCATCTTTACCCAGGGCAGCCCGGAAGGAGAGCTCAACTACGAGCTCCGCGTCCAGGGAGAACCCATGGCCCTGCTCGAACCCGCGCGCCGCGTCGCCGCTCAGATGGACCCCGACATGCCCCTGCTCCGGCCCATGACCCAGGCCGAACAGTTCACCCTCTCCATCTCGGAACAGATCCTGTTTGCCCGTCTCGCTGGATGCTTCGGTGCGCTCGCCGTCGTCCTCATCGCCACCGGCCTCTACGGCACACTCTCCTACCGCGTCAGCAAACGCAGCCCGGAGATCGGCGTGCGCATGGCCCTCGGCGCGCAGCGCTCCCAGGTCGTCTGGATGGTCCTGCGCGGCAGCCTCACCCTCACCGCCGCCGGTGTGCTTCTCGGCGTACCACTGGCTGTAGCCGCCTGCCGCGGCCTGGAAAGCTCCCTGTACGGCATCAAACCCCTCGATCCCGTCAGCTACGCCCTGGCCATTGCAGGCGTGGTCCTGGTCGCTCTCCTCGCCAGTACCATCCCCGCCGGTCGCGCCGCCAGCGTCGACCCCTCCCGCGCCCTTCGCGCCGACTAGAATTGCCCTTAGGCCAATCCGCTTTTGTAATTGCCTTTGCCTTTCTTTCTGTCATTCCCTTCAGGGGAATCTGCTTCTGCTATCGCGCGAAGCCGGACGCCCCCACGCTCGCCTTTGAGACCGGGATTGCAACCTCCACCCATCCAGCCCCGAGCAACGCGAGGGCCACGCGAAGCGTCTGCCCGCACGGCAGGTGCCTGCCCGCACGGCGGGTGCCAGGTGCCTATTCGTCGTAGTGGAGGAGGCTGAACACTTCGTACTCCGGAAAGCGCTCCCGCCCGCGCAGAAAATCCAGCTCGATCGCAAACGCCAGCCCGGCAATTTCCCCGCCCAGCTGCTTCACCAGCTTGATGGTCGCTTCCATCGTCCCGCCGGTAGCCAGCAGGTCATCCACCAGCAGCACCCGCTGCCCGGGCTGAATCGCGTCCAGGTGAATCTCCAGCGAATCTGACCCATATTCCAAGTCATACGTCACCTTGGCCACGGGCGCCGGCAGCTTGCGCGGCTTTCTCACCGGCACAAACCCCGCATTCAACCGGTACGCCAGCGCCGGCCCGAAAATGAACCCCCGTGCCTCGATTCCGAGCACCAGGTCGATCTTCCTCTCCACGTAGTGAT
Organism: uncultured Acidobacteriota bacterium; assembly: GCA_903832475.1. Classification (GTDB taxonomy): domain Bacteria; phylum Acidobacteriota; class Terriglobia; order Terriglobales; family Acidobacteriaceae; genus Acidicapsa. Next base: position 5,589 of record CAILBQ010000491.1, read on the forward strand.
GCGCCAGCGCGTCAATTAACTGCGCAAAGCCCGTCCGGTCCTTCAGCACCGTCGTAATGTCATAGAAAAGAATGCCCGGCTTGGGAAAATCGGGCACGGTGCGCACCAGCGCCTTCAGCGCCGACACATTGATGGATTCCGGCATCTCTCACTCCTGAATTGTCCTAGGATTGCGATTCTGAATCGCCCGGGCAGTCCGCTTCCACGTCCTTAACCCAGGATGCTCCGGGAAGGATACCCCGAAGCGAAGATAAGTCTTTCACTACGATTATAAAGTCCATACTGCGACGTCACCGTCATCGCGCTAGCTCCGCCAACCCCGCTAACTCCGCCGGCTCGCTGCCTCTTCACCACGCCCCCTCAATCTCAAAAACCTGAAGCCCTTGC
>CAILBQ010000492.1 GCA_903832475.1 uncultured Acidobacteriota bacterium
CGAGGCCATCCACACCAGCAAGGATCCCCCCTCCTTCATGGTTATGTTCGAGGATAGCGCCGCGCTGATCGGCGTGGCTGTCGCCTTTGCCGGCGCCTATCTGTCCATCCTGCTCGACCTCCCCATTCTCGATGGCGTGGCCTCCATTCTCATCGGCCTCATTTTAGCGGTGACGGCCGCGATTCTGGCCCGGGAAACCAAGGGACTGCTGATCGGCGAACCCGCCGACCCCGCGATTGTGATGTCGCTGCTGCGCATTGCGCGGGAAATGGACGGCGTCGCCCATGCCAATGGCATTCTGACGGTTCACCTTGCCCCGCAACAGATCGCCGTCGCGCTCAGTCTCGAATTCGCCGACGCGTTGACGACGCCCGCCATTGAACGAAAAGTGAGCGAACTGGAGGGGCTCGTGCGCGCTCTGCATCCGGCGGTGATCGCGGTTTTCGTCAAACCGCAAAGCGCTATTGGCTATGCCGAAGCGATCGCGCGCCGGCGCGGCAAGACACGGCAGATTGTGTTCCACGCGCCGGAAAACCTTTCGGGCGGGCTCTGAGTATTTTCCGATGTTTGTCCAGCCCTGCTGAATGACAGAAGTCTTATTTGTGCGATGCATATTGCAACGCAAAGCGCTCCCTCATACAAAGGAAGAAATCTCATGACACGTTGCACCGCAGCCATCGCCGGAGCATTTCTTTTGCTCGCTTCTTCCGCGGTCGCTCCGGCGCTCGCGCAAGGCGCCAAGCAAATCGTCCCGTTGGCCGAAGTCAATCCGTTGGTGCTGGCCACCGGCTACCGTTCAAGCAAGCTCGTCGGTAGTGAAGTATACAATGACTCCATGGAAGACATCGGCAAGGTCGATGACCTGATCGACACGGCCAAGGACAACGTCCCCTTCGTCGTACTGTCTGTCGGCAGCTTTCTCGGCGTGGACAAGCACTATGTCGTCGTGCCGGCGTCTTCGCTTGAAGTCATTAATGGCCGCATAACCCTTAGCGCGGGGTCCAAGGCCTCGCTCGAGAGCTTGCCGAGCTACAAATATACTTACTGATCCAATCGCTGCCCTCGAACCACGCGTACGCCGCGATGTCGTTCGCTGCATGGATCTGGGGGTTCCGTGAATCGGCGAATATCCCGACACGTTCAGGGTCGTCAGCAGTGTGAGGCCGCCAGACGCCCCTGATCAGCGCCGCCGGGGCGCCCGCCTTCGGCTGGCTCTTGCAGAAACTCGCCGGCGGCGCGGCGCGGCGGCTCCCGGACTTTGTCGAGGGCGGCGGCTCGATGATCGCGGTCATCGTCCTGGACGGGCTCGCGGCGCTGTTCCTGAAGGAGACCGGCGCGGCCGCGCACAAGCCCATCCCCGCAAGTTGAAAAGTCCGGAAGTCGGCGGCCACATCCACGCGAAGTCGCTATGGGTTCGACAGTTCCTGAAACTGATCGTCCAGGCGGTAGCGTTTTCGATCGCCTGAAGGTCGGCTTTCGTCCCAGGACATAGGCTGACCGATCCGACACCGGATTGCCGCTTAGGCGCGAAGCTGCCGGCAACCATCAATGGCGAACGGCTGGAATCCGCATCTGGAGCCTCAGCGTCGCCGCGAGCGGGGCCACGCAATATACGCCGCCCCGACACCGCGCCGTGGTTCGAATTTCCGTCCGACCTCGCGGCCCGTGCGGTAGGCGTCGGGCGCAACCTTGCGCTTACGGTTTTGAGCTTTGGCATGGAACGATAGCCCAAGCTTTTCCATCTCGTCGTCGATGATCGAGGTTTTGAGGGGAACGAGGTCGCGGCCCGTCGAACGCCGGTTGGCGGCGTCGCGCTCCGCCTTCATGCTCGTCAGCTTGTCGCAGATTCCATGC
>CAILBQ010000493.1 GCA_903832475.1 uncultured Acidobacteriota bacterium
GCGAGCGCTCCGGCCTGACCGAGACGCGCCTCGCGGGTCTTGTTGCTGGTGAGGCCTTGAATCTTTCCAATGTTGGGGTCGCTGGGATTGATGCGGCGCAGCTTGTCGAGCGCTTCATCAGAGGCGGTGGAGTTACCGCTCAGGCGGTAATCGCGGGCTACGCCCTGGAGGGCAAGTTGGTTGTTGGGATCGGAAAGCAGGATCTGCTGCCAGACCTGGACGGCGATGTCGGGGCGACCGCGCGCTTCGAGGGCCTGTGCCTTGCTAATCAGCACTTTCTCGGCTTCGCTCTGCTTCTGAGCCTGGGAATGGGCGGGCTGGCCAGCGGCGATAGAAACGGCGAACAGGAGAATCAGAAGGCGGATTATAGCGGGGGGCTGCAAAGCGGAACGCAGGAACGCGGCACGCAGGGATAGGGCGACTACGCGAGAAAGATACGGCACCTGTTTATGTCGCCACATTAGCGACTCCATCGTACTAGTAGTTCCCCACTGCTTCCAAACTGAAACCGCTTCTCGAGCCATCCAGTCCCAAATAAGGCTAAATTCTGATCGTAATATGTTGGACTCGTTCCATACAGATTTGATTTTTCATCGAGTTGCGATTGTAAGCGCCCCACTTGTTGGGCAACCGCAGGCTCGTTGAGATTGCTCTTCAAATAAGGCAAGAGGGCGGCCGAGAATCCGACCGGACCGGGTGTGGGGATGGGAATTCCATCCGGCCCTATCTTTTCGGGAGGGGCGTTGTGCTGCAGCATGTAGGTGTTCATGCCGATCAGAGGCGACAGCAGGCGGCTCTTGGACCGATTGGAATCAGCCAGCATGCCGGCCCACAAGTAGACGCGGATAGCGTCGTAGCTGCCGACGGGCGTGGGGGACGTTTTTCCGTTGGCTAGGCAGGGGCTGAATCCGCCGCCTGGCGCGTAGCAGAGCCAGTCCATGGCGAAGCCGTTTCGGACGCTGCGCTGGATCAGCGTCGGAAACATGGCGGCGACATCGGCCCAGGGGCCGGCGGGATCCACGGCAGCCAGCCGGTTCAGCAAAAAGACGGGGGTGTAGCTGGGATTGACCACCCAGAATTTTGGAAATTTGAAACCGACCGCTCCGGGGAGCAGGGCTGGGCCAAAAGAAGGCAGGTTGACTATTTCGCGGTGCGCGACGAGGCCGGCCAACCGCCTGCCGAGCGCAGTATAGCGCGGATCTTTCCAAAGGCGGCCGGCTTCGATGAGGTCGTAGGCGATCCACAGATCAGAATCGGAGGCCGAGTTCGCATCCATTACCCCCCAGGCACCATCGCTGCCGTGGCCCCAGCTCCAAGCCGGCAGGTGCTGACCCAGGTCGCCCTGGCCGAGGTTGGCGGTGGTCCAAGCGAGAACCTTGTCGAAGTGCGCGCGGTCGTCGTTCACCAGGGCGAAAAAGAGCGCGTAGCTTTGCCCTTCGGATGTAGTGCGGTCGCCTCCCAGGGGATCGATCACCCGGCCATCCTGGCTGATGAACCGGCCAGCGTAGGCCTGCCAGAGTCGCCCGGAGTCGGTTTGCGCTGCGGCTGAAGCTATGAGGGCTGTGGCCAAGATTCCAAGGTGGACGATGGCTCCCAGGATGCAGTTGGGTCTCAGGATGCGTTTGGCGATGGCAAATGACAAAGCTAAAAATCTCCGCGCTGAATGAGAAACAGGGACATCGTGAACTGTCGAGAGTGAGGGCTTTCCTCTGGAAAGTCTGTTGTATCGCAGAAGCGACGTGCCGGCTCCTGCTTTAGTTGTCTTCGAGTTGCAGCCGCTTGCGAGCATGGGTGCGAAGCCAGATGCGCACCCAGATTGCGAGCAGGAAGGCCAAGGCCATGGCGCCGACCGCGGCCAGCCAGGGCAGCTGCGTGAACCAGATGGTCAGCAGCGTCCATGGCGGGAGCTTGCCGATGGTGTAAGACCCCGTCCCCAGCCGGAAGGACTGGAACAGCGTGCCATGCAACACGGAGACCGAACCGTTGATGTCGCTGGACTGCTGCACCTTGAGGAACGAAGTCAGGAACTGCTCGTACGTGGCCGCGTCCTTGACGTTGATCACGACGATGCTGCGTCCCTTTTCGAAGGGGGATTCGAGCCCTTCGATGACCGAGTCGGGAGATCCAGAAGCAGTGAGGTCGCCTGAGTCGGTATGGTCCGCCGCGGTTTGGATCTTCCACCATGCGCGGTGAGGAAGGCCAAAGAAGCCTTCCGTGTCTTTTACCTGCACCTGGCCGGCGCGCACGTTGACAGGCAGGCTGTTGCCCAGCTTGTCAAAGGCGGGCTGATCGTCGCCCGTGCCCAGGATCAGAAAATCTGTGGACGCGCCGGACTTCATGGCGTCGGCACCTGCGACAGTCACACGGAAAACCGGGTAGCCGGTCTGACGTCCGAAGTGTCCCATCAGGGTGAGGTACATTTCAAGCTCTTGTGCGGAAGGCAGGGACGGCAGGACGACGGTTGTTTCGCTCAGGTCAGCGCGATGGGTAAACGGGAAGCCGGCGTTGGCGAAAATTTCTAAGTTGGGCATGGCGGCATAATGCGGCGCCCCGCCCAGATCCAGATACGTGTCGCGCATGATCGCGCCCTGCATGTTGATGGGCGTGGTATCGGAACAGCCGCCCTTCTTGAGCAACTGGAAGGTGAAGTCGAAGGACAGCGAGTTTGAGAATGGCCGCAGGTTGACGACGGGTACCGGGATCTCTGTCTTGATGGTCCGCGAAGGCTCCGAGCCGGGGATGAGGGGCAGCGAACCCAGGAAGGCGTTGTTGACACGCACCTGGATGCTTGAGATTGGCCCAATCGGCATGGGATTGTAGCGGTACACCATCTTAAGGACCGCGTTAGGCCGGCGCTCGCTGTAGTAAAGGTCAGGCGGGACGCGAAAATAAACATTGACGGGCGCCGAACCATCGCCGCCGAGGGAGTCGGCGGAGGCGTAGTCCCACAGCGCGATGGTTCCATCCGGCTTGGCCCAACGGGGAGCGATGTCGGGGGCTGGAATGTCGGGCAACTTGAAGTTGTCGATGGACGAAGTGGCGCCCTGTATCAGGTTTGAATTCAAGGCCAGCGCCTGCGCGGCTATCAGCACCTGGTCAGCGTCCTGCCCGGTGACAATCAGGACTTTGCTGTACGGATCTGAGGGGTTGGCTCGCATAGCCAGCGTTGGACCGGTAACATTGGGCAGACTGAGGCCGCCAGGCAGACTTCCGGGGTTCTCCGCAATGATGACGGAGTCTCCCTGCGGAACCTGGCCGAGGAAGGTAGGAAAACGCACCGGGCGGTTCTCTGACTCCATACCGAAATAGGAGCTAACCACACCCGCCGCCTGGATGGCCTTGGTGGATGGAGCACTGGAGAAGACGATGGGAATCTTCGGCGCGTCGACAGTCTCGGTATCCAGGAAGGGCAGGGGGAGGGATTTCAGGTCGTCCGCAAGCGGAAGCACATCGCCGGAAAAATCCATGTACGTCGCCGTACCAACGCGCGCCCAGAGGGTGGTATTGGCGGGGTCTTCACAAACCATGACGTAGTGGCCGATGAACTCGATGGTGAGAACGTTTTTGCGCACCAGGAGCTCAGGCGGAATGGACAGGTCTGCTTCTTCATCCTTGCTGCCGGTGGCGGGCGACTCGCCGGGTGGGATGGGGAGCGTTGCGAATAACGTCCCGTTCAAGATGAGCTGAATGTGGCTCAACTGCGGCAGCAGTGCGGGCGAAAACGAGTAATAGATGTGAATCTTTGCAGCCTTGACAACGTGGGTCTGCTGCAGGGTAAAGAAGATCGAACGCTGGCTGTCGATGCCGTGCATTTCGATAGTGCCGGAACCGGTATCGGCCAGGCTGAAGACATCGCGAAACTGACCAGGGGGAGGGGGCGGAAGCTTGGCGATCGTCTGCCTGGTTTGAAACCCCGCCGTATTGTTCGACTGGGACAAGGCCGTCTTCCCGCCCATCAGCAGAAGTCCCATTGGGATCAGCAGCGCCAGCAGCATGTGCGCGGCGCGCGCTGCGGCCACGTTGGCCTTGCCCTTGGACTTGCGCTTGGTCTTAGGTTTCTTATCCCCGCCTTCTTTGAAAAACAGGCTCATGAAGGTCATGCGCAGACCGGCAAACGAAATGGCGAAGATGCGCGCAAGGCTCTTCATGGGCTGGTCGACCTCACGGCTCTCGCCCCAGCCGAGCCAAGTGTCTGCCCGGGAGTAGAGAACCGTGGTGAGCAGTTCCTGCTCGGGGATGGTAAGTTCGTTGAACTTCACGCGGATGGTCAAGGATTCTCCAGACACGATGGTGGATGGCAGATCGCCGCCGATAGCCGAGCCCACAAACTCCAGCCGCGCCTGCTCGCCGGACGTGACCTCAAAAGGCTCCGCCAGCCGGACCGCGGTGCCGCCGCTGGAGAGGTCGATGGTCTCACCGGAAACGATACGCCCATCTGCAAAGCGAATAGTGACGGGAGCGACCAAGCGAATGCGCACATGGCCGCGCAGTTGGCGCATCTCTCGCGACACGGCCGAACAGACGCCCAGCACAATGATGTTCAGGAAGCACCAGAGTACGTTCATGATGACCGTACCGGGACGGTCGCGATCCCAGATGAAGAAGCGTGGAATGGCGATGAGCAGGCCGAGGAAATTGAAGAACAGCAGCACCAGGAAAGGCTGTGCGATCTTCACGTCAAAGAAGCTTTTCTTGACGATGCCACCCTTGGCGGTCACGTTGAATTTGCCCAGCTTGGGATTGATCAACGCCATCATGGTGGGCAGCAGAATGTACGGCGACAAAACCGTCTCGTAGATTTCATTCCAGAATGAGTGACGGTGTTCGCCCTGAATGCGCGAGTTGGTGAGGTTGGAGAGCGTCAAGTGGGGCAGCGCGTAAGCAAGAATGGCCGCCCAGTAGCCGGGGACGTTGGTGTGTGACAGGAGGAGATAGATCAAGGGCGCAGTCAGGAAGATGAGCCGAGGTAACGGATACAGGAAGTGCGCCATGGCGTTGAAGTAGCAAAGGCGCTGGGCAAAGCTGAGCTTGGGCGCGAAGAGCGGATTGTCGGTGCGCAGGATCTGGATCATGCCGCGCGCCCAGCGGATTCTCTGGCCCACGTGCGCGGAAAGGCGCTCGGTCGCGAGGCCGGCAGCTTGCGGAATGTTGATGTAGGCCGTGTTCCAGCCGTTGGACTGCATGCGCAGCGAGGTGTGCGCGTCTTCGGTCACGGTTTCGACCGCGATGCCGCCGATTTCATCAAGCGCCTCGCGCCTCAATACCGCGCAAGATCCGCAGAAGAAGGTGGCGTTCCAGAAGTCGTTTCCGTCCTGCACGATGCCATAGAAGAGCTCGTTCTCGTTGGGGATGACGTGGAACTGGCCAAGGTTTCTTTCAAACGGGTCGGGCGAATAGAAATGGTGAGGCGTCTGCAGCATAGCCAGATTGCGATCCCGCAAAAACCACCCAATCGTCATCTGCAGAAA
>CAILBQ010000494.1 GCA_903832475.1 uncultured Acidobacteriota bacterium
CGCGCCTTCAACCAGCACGAACCGGCCAGCCAGATGTGGCAAAACGCACATACCTTCGCCTCCGGACTGCGCGTCCCCAAACCATACGGCGACTATCTCATCCTCGACATCGTCCGTAAGTCGAACGGCACCGTTCTCGCCCTCAGCGACGAGCAAATCTTCGCCTCACTCCGCGACTGGGCCTCTCACGAAGGCATCTATCTCTCCCCCGAAGGCGCCGCCGCCACCGCAGCCTACGACCACCTGATCGCTTCCGGCTTTCTCAAGCCGACAGACCGCGTCGTCCTCTTCAACACCGGCTCCGGCAATAAGTACACCGACGTCATCGCCCAGGCTTTCGTCAACGCCTCAGCAACCAGCCCTTCATCCTGAGTAATGCTTTTGCCGGCTATCGGAGCAAGAACTTTCCCGGCCATCTTGAATCCGACTTCCGGTGCACCAGTTCGCTCAGAGCAGCGAGTCAGAGGATCTGCGTTCGCTCTTGCGCTCCTTAAGAGAATCATATTTCTTCGCCCTGGAACTGGCCTTCGTCCATCCTTCGTGCGGTCAGGCGAACGCCACCGCCCATCGCGAATCTTTTTATCCCTTCCACCAGCACCGGCGTTTACAATTCAGCCTTCCTTCCGCGAAGCTATTTCTCCGTCCCTGTCGCGACTCATCGGGCACCGGCTTACTCCAAAGCAGATCCTCCGAGGTACGACCATGCTCCAGAAAACCAGACTCATCGCCACCCTCGCCTTCACCGTCGTCACCACCTGCTCTCTCGCCCACGCGGAATCCTGTGAACAGATCATGGGCTCCAAGGGCCTCGGTCTCAACTACACCACTCTTAAATCCACCTTGCTTCAGGTCGTGCCTGCCAATTCGACATCCACCACCCCCAACGGCGGCCTCGGCTTCCCCATGTGGCTTACGCTCGTTGACGGCTCCGGCCGCGTCTGCGCCGTCGTCACCTCCCTCGACGGCAGCGCCAAGAACGCCGACGTCACCGCCGACATCTGGCTCGGCAGCCGCATCATCTCCGCGCAGAAGGCCAACACCGCCAACTCCTTTGCCACCGGCAAGCTCTCCCTCTCGACCGCCAACCTCTACGCGGCCGTCCAGCCCGGCGGCAGCCTCTATGGCCTCCAGGCCAGCAATCCCGTCGACGCTCTCGAAGCCTACCAGGGCCGCGCCTCCGATTTCGGGACGCAATGGGATCCGCTCGTCGGCATCCGCATCGGCGGCGTCAACGTCTTCGGCGGAGGCCTCGCCCTCTACTACCACGGCCACAAGGTAGGAGCCCTCGGCGTCTCCGGCGACACCTCCTGCACCGACCACGTCGTCGCCTGGAAAGTCCGCAACCTGCTCGGCGGCGCGACGGTCCCGCCCTTCGGCGCCTTCGACAAGATGATCCAGGACATCACCGTCGACCCCACCACCGGTCTCATCACCAAGGCCAGCGCCTCCGGCTTCGGCCACCCCACCTGCCTCAACAACCCCACTCCCGCCAACGACGGCGGCTCCATCGTCCACTAAGTTCCGTCCAGTCAAGAACCGCTAACCCAGTGAATTGTCATCCTGAACGTAGTGCAGGATCTGCGACTGCTCTTGACGATCCATCTTGTCCAACGCGTGTCGCCGGGTACCCCACATCTGGCCAGTTTCACCGGCCAGATGTGGGGTCACACACGAACGTGCCAGCGCAAACCCTGATCAGCGCCAACGGCGCGCACCATCCCAGCCCAGGCCAAAGCACGAGCGTAAGCTCGGTGACGGCCTGGGTCCATTTCCCCGCGCAAGAGAGCAAGGGCTGAAAGCCCGCACCACTCATTGCTGGCCTTTTGCACGAGCCCAGCCGGCCCTGCGTAAGAAGTTCCTTCCCAGATTGCCCACCATCCGGCCACAACGCACTTAGCCCGGCTGTTGTGGCGAGGGGAATGAAGCCGGAACAGAAAATGATGTCGCTCCAGTGGATAGCAAAACACGGTGTTCTAACCAGTCCCTGCGTAGGTCGTGATCCTTGAATCTGCGAATTTACTCTCGCCACGTTATACAACGCTTGATGGCACTTTTTGAGACTCAGGCGCTGGTGATCCGACAATGATGGAAAAGACTTTTCGTCTGCCGTCTGAGTTAATCCTGCCGATCCGCGAGAGCGGCATACACTTCGCATCCATGCCCAATGATTCCGGCAGGGTCATCTCCAGCTTCCGGAAGGCACCAATGGAATTTGCTGGGATTCTCGCTGATGCGTAAATAAGTTTCCATCGCCAACTGTGCGTGTAGGGGCGTTGAGAGGCGAACTACGAAGAAACCAGCAAAGACGAGCAGGACAGGATAGGCCCGACGCATAACCAGCTTCGCGGTTTCACTGAATTTGCCTCAATGCTCATTCAAAGGCGGAATCTACAAGCTCCGGATGTATTACCGGCTACTCGGCAATTACTTCCTGAACAACAGTAAAGTTGTGGGCAATGGAAACTTGAGCCGATGCGGAATAACTTTTCCCGCTCCCTGAGTCCTTCGTCCCTACCTTTCACACCCACTCCCAGTCCGCCACACCCAGCAAATACAGCAGCCCATCCAGCCCCACCCGCGTCATGGCAAATTTCGCCTCCGCCCGCACCACCGGCTTAGCATGAAAGGCCACCCCCATCCCCGCCAGCCGCAGCATGGGCAGATCGTTCGCGCCGTCGCCCACGGCGATCGTCTCTTCCAGCGCCACGCCCTCGCGGTCGGCCATCTCCACCAGGAGCGCCGCCTTCCGCGCCCCGTCCACGATCGGAGCATTCACCTGCCCGGTCACCACCCCCTCGGCGATCTCCAGCACGTTGGCATACACATGATCCACGCCCAGAATCTCCTCCAGGTGCGCGCCGAAAAACGTGAAACCGCCCGACAGGATCGCCGTCTTGTACCCCATCATCTTCAGCGTGCGAAACAGCCGCTCCGCCCCGTGCATCAGCGGAATCCGCCCCAGCAGCTCCCGCACCTCCCGCTCAGGCAAGCCTTGCAGAAGCGCGACCCTTCGCCGAAAGCTCTCCTGAAATTCGATTTCCCCGCGCATGGCCGCCGCCGTCACCGCCGAAACCTGGTCGCCCACCCCCGCCAGCTTGGCCAGCTCATCGATTACCTCGCCCTGGATCAGCGTCGAATCCATGTCAAAGACGGCCAGCCGCCGCTCGCGCCGATACTCCCTTTCCAGTTGCATGGCCAGATCCATCTCCAGCTCGTCGGCCAGTTCCCGCAACCCGGCCCGCACCGCCGCCTCGTCCGCCAGGTCGCCATCCGCCCAGATCTCCGCGCAAGCATAGCCGCCTGAGCCTTCCGATCGCTCGATGCGTCCGTCACTTTGCACCTCCGACAAAGCCTCGATCCGGTCGAGCCGCAGCCCCGAATCGGCCACAAAATCAGCCACCGGCCCCAGCCCGCGCTCCACGCTCTTCGCGTCGATCAGCGTAAACACCCATGAGCCTTCCGGACCCGTCCCCGCTCGCACCACGGCCAGCAACTCCTCCGCGCCGAGTCCCGCCGCGCCCAGGTCCTCGCCCAGATCCTCAACGCCCAACTCCGCCGTCCATTCCATCGGATCGATCATCCACCCAGCCTACCAGCGACCTCAATTCTTCTTCGATGAGCAATGCGGTACGGCAGGCTCTTTCTTCGGAATCTAGCCTGAAGCAGATATCCTGACCCTTGTTCGAATCATTCTCTAGGTGCCCTTGACCATGATCTGCAAGATCCGTTCTGCCTTGTCGCCAGGGGCTGCCAGGCTCTCGAACTTCCGCCCCCGCATCGCTTTGCTCCAACTGGCTGTCTTGCTCCTTCTCTTCCTCTCCGGCCAGACTTCCCAGGCTTACTCCGTTCTCACCCACGAGCAAATCGTCGATCTCCTCTGGAAAGAGCAAATCCGCCCCCTGCTCAAAGCGCGCTACCCCAACGCCACCGACGACGACCTCCGCAAGGCCCACGCCTACGCCTACGGCGGCTGCCTCATCCAGGACATCGGATACTACCCCTTCGGCAACAAGCTCTTCTCCGACCTTGTCCACTACGTGCGCAGCGGTGACTTTGTCGACAACATGCTCGACGAAGCGCAGGACATCAATGAATACGCCTTCGCCCTCGGCGCCCTCGCCCACTACGCCTCCGACATCGCCGGACACCCCGCCGTCAACACCGCCGTTGCCCAGACCTTCCCCAAGCTCGAGGCCAAGTACGGCAACAGCGTCACCTACGCCGACAATCCCACCGCCCACATCCGCACCGAGTTCGGATTCGACGTCGCCCAGGTTGCCCAGGACCGCTTCACCTCGCAGGCCTTCCACGACTTCATCGGCTTTGAAGTCTCTAAACCGCTGCTCCAGCGCGCCTTCCTCGCCACCTACGGCATGCCCATCGAGACCATCGTGCCCAACCTCGACCGCTCCATCGGCAGCTTCCGCCACTGCGTCAGCACCCTCATTCCCCAGCTCACCCGCGTCGCCATCGCCATGAAGAAAGACGAAATCATGAAGGAAGACCCCACCATGACGCGCAAAAAATTCATCTACCACCTCAAAGAAAGCGAATACCGCCGCGACTTTGGCAAAGAGTATCAGCGCCCCGGCTTCGGAGCCCGCCTCCTTGCCCTCATCCTGCGCATCCTGCCCAAGATCGGCCTGCTCAAAACCCTCGACGTCAAGATGCCCACCCCTGACACCGAAAACATCTACATGAAAAGCGTGAATGACTCCCGCGATCAGTACAGCAAAGAACTGAAGGAAGCCCAGCACGGCAAGATGAACCTCGAAAACCGCGACTTCGACACCGGCAAGGAGACCAAGGCTGGCGAATACCCCCTCACCGACGACGCTTACTCAGAACTCCTCAACAAACTGGCCGACGCACACTTCGCCCAGCTCACCCCCGACCTCAAGGCCAACATCCTCACGTTCTACGACAACCCGAAACCTCCCGCCTTCGCCGCCAAGCATCCCGACAGGTGGACCAAGACCCTGGCCAGTCTCGACCAGCTCAAGTCCGCATCGGCAGCGCCCCAGTCCGCCGCGCCGACATCCACTTCCATGACAATGCCTTCATCCGGATCACTCCAACCATCCCATTGAACGGCCCTGCAGTCTAAGAAACCATGAGGAAGAGACCGTCTCGCATGTGGACCACCCGCCTCCCCCTTCTCATCCTCGCCGCCTGCGCGCCTCTGTCCGGCATCCGAGCCCAGCAAGCGGCCCAGCAGCCGGCCGCTCGCCCATCCGACCAGGAAATCATCGCCCGCATCGATGCCGCCGTTCAGCAGCGATCCGACAACCTCGCCGGATACACCGTCCAGGAAACCTACTCCATCTACCGCAACGGCGAAGACAAGCCCTCCGCTGAAGAAACCGTCCAAACCACCTACACCCATGCCGCCGGCAAGGACTACACGCCCATCTCCCACTCCGGCTCCGGCATGCTGCGCAACGCCATCATCGCCAAGGTCCTCGCCGGCGAAAAGGAAATGTCCGCAACCGCCAACCGCCCCGGCGTCCTCGTCACCTCCGCCAACTACGATATGCACCCGCAGTCCGGCACCGTCGACCTCAACGGACACAAGTGCATCGTCGTCGACCTCGTCCCCAAACGCAAAAGCCAGCATCTGTTCAACGGCAAGGCCTGGGTCGACGCCGACGACTTCACCGTCATCCGCCTCGCCGGCGTCCCCTCCGAAAGCCCGTCCTTCTTCGCCGGCGAAACCATCGTCACCCGCGACTATGAAAAAGTCGACGGCTTCCCCATGGCCACCCACGCCGAAGCCCGCTCCCACTCCTTCCTCCTCGGCGACACCGTCATGAGAATCGACTACACCGGCTACAAGATCGATCGCGCCCCCGCCACCACCGCCGCCTCGCCGTCCTCCTGCTAGCGCCCGCCCTTTCGTTGCCCTTCCGTGAATACGGCTCTGTCCGCTTGCCCCCGACCCGGACGAGCGTCTATGGTTTGATTCGTCTTCTAATTCCTCTTTCCCCAGCAAGGACCCTCGATGGCCCCCGAAACAACTCCGATCCACATCAATCAGGACCTCGAATCGACCCTCAACGAAACCCGCGTCTTCCCCCCGCCGCCCGACTTCGCCGCCCACGCCCACATCCCCTCCCTCGGCGCCTACGAAGACCTCTACGCCCGCTCCATCGCCGATCCTGAATCCTTCTGGGCTGCCGCCGCCCGAGAGCTCCACTGGTTCCAGCCCTGGTCCAAAGTCCTCGAATGGAACTTGCCCCACGCCAAGTGGTTCGTCGACGGCAAGCTCAACCTCAGCTACAACTGCGTCGACCGCCACGCCCTCGGAGACAACGCCGACAAGACCGCCATCCTCTGGGAAGCAGAGCCAATCGGCCCCAACGGCCAGCCGGAAGTCCGCACGCTTACCTACGCCGAACTCCATCAGGAAGTCCAGCGCGCCGCCAACGCCCTCAAAGCCCTCGGCATCAAGCGCGGAGATCGCGTCGCCGTCTACATGGGCATGACCCCCGAGCTGGCCATCGCCCTGCTCGCCTGCGCGCGCATCGGCGCCATTCACTCCGTCATCTTCGGCGGATTCGCGGCGCAGGCCATCGCCGACCGCGTCAACGACTCCCAATGCGTCGCTATCTTGACGCAAGACTCCAGCTACCGCCGCGGCAGCGAAATCCCCCTCAAGCGCATCGTCGACGAAGCCCTCGCCACCACGCCCTCCGTCAAGCACGTCGTCGTCCTCAAGCGCAGCGGCACCCCCGTCACCATGCACCCCACCCGCGACCACTGGTGGCACGACCTCGTCTCCTCCGTCGAGCCCGTCTGCGAATGCGAGCACATGGACGCTGAAGACCCGCTCTACATCCTCTACACCTCCGGCACCACGGGTAAACCGAAAGGCCTCGTCCACACCACGGGAGGCTACTCCGTCCAGACCTACCTCACCACCAAGTACGTCTTCGACCTGAATAACCCCGCCCACCCCAACGACGTCTACTGGTGCACGGCCGACATCGGCTGGGTCACCGGGCATTCGTATGTCGTGTATGGCCCCCTCCAGAACGGGGCAACGGTCCTCATGTACGAGGGAGCACCCAACTACCCCGCCTTCGACCGCTTCTGGGAAATCATCGACCGCCATCAGGTGTCGATCTTCTATACGGCTCCAACCGCCATCCGCGCCTTCATCAAGTGGGGCAATGAACACGTCGAACGCCACAAGCTCACCTCCCTCCGCTTGCTCGGCACGGTCGGTGAGCCCATCAACCCCGAAGCCTGGATGTGGTACCGCGACAAGATCGGCCACGACAACTGCCCCATCGTCGACACCTGGTGGCAGACCGAAACCGGCGGCATCATGATCGCCCCCATCCCCGGCGCCGTCCCCGCCAAGCCTGGCTCCGCGACGCGCCCCTTCTTCGGCATCGAGCCCGACGTCGTCACCAAGCCCGACAGCGAAGGCCGCTACGAATCCGTCCCCCTCGGCTCGGGCGGCTTGCTCGTCATCCGCAAGCCCTGGCCCAGCATGGCCCGCACCATCTACGGCGACGACGAGCGCTTCCAGAAAACCTACTGGTCTGATGTGCCCGGCTGCTACTTCACCGGCGACGGAGCCCGCCGCGACGCCGACGGCTACTACTGGCTCATGGGCCGCGTCGACGACGTCCTCAACGTCAGCGGACACCGCCTCGGCACCATGGAAGTCGAAAGCGCCCTGGTCGCCCACACCAAGGTCGCCGAAGCCGCCGTAGTCGGCCGCCCCGACGACTTAAAAGGCCAGGCCATCGTCGCCTTCGTAACACTGGAAGCCAGCGCCCTCCGCCCCTCAAGCTCCGCGAACTCCGCTGACCCCGCCAGCACCGCTCCCGTCGACCTCAACGCCCTCAAAGACGAACTAAAAAAGTGGGTCACCAAAGAAATCGGCAGCCTCGCAAGGCCCGAAGAAATCCGTTTCACCGACGCGCTTCCTAAGACGCGCAGCGGCAAAATCATGCGCCGGTTACTCCGCGAGTTAGCCACCCACGGCAGCATCCAGGGCGACACCACTACGCTGGAAGACTTCGCAGTAATCGCCAAACTCCGCGAATCGGAAGAAGGATGACTACCAGTCTCGCACTCAGAGAGAACAATGATGTTCTTACTGTGCAACTGGAGGAAGGACCGACCGCTTTTTTCCGCTTTGATACCACTC
>CAILBQ010000495.1 GCA_903832475.1 uncultured Acidobacteriota bacterium
CCACGACCCGCAGCGGCGCGCGTTTGCGGATCGCGGCGATCGCCGCCTCCATGCTCGCGCCGGTCGCCACTCCATCATCAATGAGGATCGCCGTGCGCCCGCGTGCTGAAATGGGGGCTCTGTCAGGCAGGTATTGCGCCCGTCTTCGCTCGATTTCGGTGAGTTGCGTCCTCGCCATGGACGCGATTTCGGCTTCGGTCAGTCCCGCAGCGCGTACAATATCGTCGTTCAAGACAAGGTCGGGCTGCTCCCCGTCGACCACAGCGCCCGCCGCCAGTTCCGGCTCCCACGGCACGCCGATCTTGCGCACCAGCAATAAATCGAGCGGCGCGTTCAACCGCCTCGCGACTTCGATCGCCACCGGCACGCCGCCACGCGGCAGCGCATAGACCACAGGCTGCGAATACCTGCGCTTGAAGATCTCATCGGCCAGAAACTGTCCCGCGGCTCCGCGGTCGTCGAAGACGGGCTTAAGATCAACGGGCGCCTTCCCGCGAGCATCGCCCTTTTTGCCCGCATTCGGAGTGGTCTCGGAATCGGCCATTTTCAACGCTTTGCGAACGAGTCTTCCCTTTCAGCCACGACCTTCGCCGTATCTGGGGAATGCCGATCGCATTCCGACCACGTCGCGACGTCCGAGGACAGAGCCGGAATCTACCTACTGATCTCCGTCATTGATTTCGATGGCGAGTTCTGAATCAATGACGAAGATCACTGGTGGTCGAAACCACACTCATATTGCCGGTCTTTTGCGCCGCCACGGCCACCATCAGGTGATTCCGATCCATGACTGCCGCGCGCATTCATGGGATAAAAATAGGCCCGGCGGAAATGGTTATTACCTCTGCCGCAAGATGCAATCGCACCTTGCGGCAGAGGATGGCTGATCAAGTGATTGGGCCGTGCTCCCAGAGGTGGTTTAGCTCTGAGAATGTAGCGTACGCTCGCGACGCGCGCCCTTCCCATGGCGCCTTAGCGAGCGAGCGGCGTAGCGGCCGGCGCGCAGACGTTGGGTGGTCATCCACGATTCTTCGGTAAGGACGGGTTGCTGACACCAACCCTGATCAAGGAACTAAGGATGACCGACGATATCAAGGCCCTTCGCGGGCTGATGGAGAAGAGCGCCGACGCGGATTTTCTGCGCGAGATGATTGGCTTCGGAGCCCAACGGCTGATGAAGCTGGAAGTGGGCGCGCTGACCGGCGCGGCGCACGGCGAGAAGAGCCCCGAGCGACTGGTGCAACGCAACGGCTATCGCGACCGCGACTGGGAAACGCGGGCCGGAACGGTAGAGCTTCGGATTCCGAAGCTGCGCAAGGGATCTTACTTTCTTGCTTTTTGGAGCCCCGGCGGCTGGCGGAGAAGGCCCTCACCGCCGTGATCCAGGAAAGCCTACATTCAAGGAATCTCGACCCGCTCGGCGGACGACCTGATCAAGGCCATGGGCACGAGCGGAATCTCGAAGAGCCAGGTGAGCCGGCTCTGCGAGGATATCGATGATCGAGAACAAACCGGCCTATCGAAAGCGATTGGCCCTATATCTGGCTCGACGCAACCTATCTGAAGGTTCGCCAGAACGGGCGGATTGTCTCAGCGGCGGTGATCATCGCCGTCGACGTCAACTCGGACGGCAGGCGCGAGGTTCTGGGCATGGAAATCGGCGTCTCCGAGGCCGCGACGTTTTGGATCGAGTTCCTGCGCAAGCTGACCCGCCACCGGCCTCAGAGGCGTCAAGCTGGTGATCTCCGATGCCCACGAAGGCATCAAGGCTGCGGTGTCCCGCATGCTCAGCGCGACTTGGCAAAGGTGTCGCTGCACTTCATGCGCAACGCCCTGGCTCACGCCGGCAAGACCCAACGGCGGGTGGTGTCAGGCATTGCTCCGGCCTTCACAACCAGCCTTCTGGCGCCTGCACAACGTCTCCGTTGACGAGCCCCGGTTCAGGCTGGTCAGTAATTTTCCGCCAAGTGAGTTTCGCGTCGGGCGGGGGCGCTGCCTTTTCGGCGAGCGCCTTCTCAGCCTCCACCTGAGTCGTCGCGCCAACATGGAAATGTTGGAGACCTTGGGCGCTCTCGATCTTGACCGTGAAGTATGTGTCCATAGCTTATGCTCCTAAGCGCTTCGGCAACAGCCTTAAGCTCCGTCTCAGACCCATCGAAAATGGGAGGCAGGCCGGGGGGCCGCTGCGGACCAATGGCGGGCAAACTTACACAGCGGCATTTGAGATTGGGGGAGATTGCTCGGCCGTGCGAGCCCCGGAAACTACTCATGGCTTTGGCTTAGGAAGACCAGGCGAGCCGCCTCGCAGTGGTCATCACTACCGTTCGCTCGGGCAGCGGGCGGG
>CAILBQ010000496.1 GCA_903832475.1 uncultured Acidobacteriota bacterium
CAACCGCGACGCCTTCTGTCCTTGGACGAGCTTCCTGCTGAAGATTATGTTTCATGACCGATTTGTCCTCAAAGACAGAACGCTGCGATTTCGTCGTCTTGCGAACTTTTTGTCAATTTTTTTCATTCCCCGCATAGCACTCCGGACAAGGATGCCATTTGAAATGAATGCAACAAAAATGGGCAAAATTTTCAGGAAATGAAGGAATTTCGCGCAGGTGTGATGTGGGTCACTAGGATGCGATAGAAATGGATGAAATTATCGGCCGATAATTCGAATGCTAGACCCGGCTCGACACCGGGCGTAAGGGATCATGTGAAAGAGAAGACAGACGCATTTGTTGCGAACGGTCGTTTGATCGCAGCCTTGGAACAACGATCGCAACCGGTGATTAGTGGAGACGAATGTGTGCTGTTTCGACAGGGTGAGACGGCACGCGGGATTTATATCTTACGCAGCGGCGAAGCGACGTTGACGATGTTGTCGAGCGGCGGCCACGTACTGCTCAAGCTAAGAGCAACAGCGGGTTCATTGCTGGGCTTGCCGGGTGTAATCGGGCATGAACCCTACACCTTGACGGGCAAAGTGCGGCGCGGTTCGGTAGTCAGTTTTGTATCGCGCACCGACTTTGAAGAACTGATCCGTCTAGACCCTTCGTTGTCGTTGGGCGTTTGCCAGGTGCTGGCGGCTGAGGTGAGGTCGGCTCGGCAGGCAATTTCTGATCTATAAAAGGGAAAACCGTCGGTACTAATGGCGATAGGCTAGCTGTCGATGTTCATACGGTGCAGATCTGGATGGCTACCTTGACTTATCGTCTTGCAGAAACCCGATCTGCGCGTCGAACGCGGTCAGTTGCCGCTGGTGTGGGTGAGGTGTTCGCGCAGGAGGACGGGCGCGCCGTTGGCCTTTGGACCGACGGGAAGCTTCCTGCTTGAACATCCGCGAGGGAAGGCTTGGCCAGCGAGCGGTCCGATCGACGGGTCACCATAGGTAGCGTCATTGGGAAGGCCCAAAAGCACAGGCGGCAACAGCGGCCAGCAAGTGCAAAGGACATCGGTACATTTCAATTGGAAAGGAGGCTTGATCACCGATCATGCGAAGGCGGAGCCACGCGAGGAGAATCAAGGCGTGACGGCAAGTTCCAAATATTTCCGCTATTCTTGGCGAATGACGAAGAGGGCGATGCTGTCCCCAATTCTCGTGGGAGTTTTGCTGGGGGTCACTCCCACGCCGGCAATGCTCGCGCAAAAGCAAGGCCAGTTGACACACCTGCAGCCAGGGTCTTTGCCTACGCAGGGATCGAAGCAGTTGCTAATTGTCCGGACATCTGGCTGGAACGCCGTGGATGGAAAGTTGCAGCGATACCAACGAGCTTCGGCGGACCAGCGTTGGGTAAAGGTCGGTGATGCGGTGCCGGTCGTGGTAGGGAAAAGTGGAATGGCGTGGGGACTGGGGGTGGCGCCCTCCGCCACCGACAAGAACGGGCATACATCCTTGCATGGCGAGCCGATGAAACGTGAAGGGGATGGCCGCTCACCCGCGGGAGTTTTCGCGTTGGGGACTTCCTTCGGCTACGCGGCGAGCGCACCTGGCGGATGGAAGATGCCGTATTTGGAGTTGACGCCGTCTATTGAATGCGTCGATGATTTGGCTTCGAACTTTTATAACCAAACACTGGATCGCGGCTCGGTGTCCCCCGATTGGAAGAGTTCGGAACACATGCGCAGTGCCGACGAATTTTACCGGTTGGGAGTCATTGTGCAGCATAATGCTGCGCCGGCAAGGCCGGGTGGAGGGTCGTGCATTTTCTTGCATATTTGGGGTGGGAAAGGGCAGGGAACCGCAGGCTGCACGGCCATGGCCGAGTCGCAGCTAGAGGCGTTGGTCGGCTGGCTTGACCCAACCAATCAACCGCTTCTGGTGCAGATGCCGCGTAACGACTACAGACGGCTCAAGAAAGAATGGCAGCTGCCATAACAAAATAACCCGATGAGGTTCGAACGGTTGCCGAGATTCGAACCGATCACCAATCAAGCGATCGTCAGACAACTTCTACGAGCTGAGGTTCTTTTGCACTCTGGCCGTAGTGGCTGGAGACATAGTCGTCGAGGATCTGTTGAAATTCCTGAACAATGCGGTCGCCTTTGAGCGTCGTGAAAAGCTTGCCATCGACGTAAACCGGGGCTTTCGGGTCTTCGAAGGTGCCCGGCAGGCTGATGCC
>CAILBQ010000497.1 GCA_903832475.1 uncultured Acidobacteriota bacterium
AGCACCGGGATGACCAGTCGATACAGGCTGATGCCGGTCGCCTTCATGGCAATCAGTTCGCTGCTGCGGTTCAGCATCCCAAACGTCACCAGGACGGCGATCAGCACGCTCAACGGCGTGATCTGGTAGAGCATGCTGGGCGTCAGGTTCAGCAGGTACGCTCCAACCGTCATCAGCGAAACATGGTTGCGAAGAATATCGCCCATCAATTCAAAAAACGTGAACACCAGGAGCAGCAGCACAAACCCTGCCAGTACCATGCCGAAAATCTTCAGGAATTCCTTGAGCACATACTCGTCGAGAATGAGCGGAAAGCCTCGTCTCTTGAAGTGCGCAAAAGGCCGCGGCAGATGCGGACCGAATCGCCGCTTCCACCGTGCTCGCAGCGCCGCCTGCCAGTCACGATCCTCTTCAGCCTCAGCCGCCGCACTGACTGGCTCGACTTCCGCCGTCTGCTTGCGAGCAAACAGACCTGACAAATAGCTGATCACTTTGCCGCCGGAAGCCATCTGACTCAGCAGAAACAAGCCTGCCGCGGCAAACACTACGTTGGCCAGCCAAACCCCCACCACCGCCGGCAGTCGTCCTTGCTTCGCCCAGGCGATCCCAAAATTGGAAAGCAGGTAATACACCAGCACCAGCAGGATGGTAAAGATGAACCCACTGCTTTTTCCGCCCCGGCGTGAAATCGTTCCCAGCGGGACACCGATCAGCATCAGCACCAGGCATGCCACCGGAAACGCCAGACGCCGGTGCAGTTCAATTTTGTAGTGCTGCCCGTCGGGCCCCTTGGCCAATTCCATCAGGTCGCGATTCGACAACGCAAACAGTGGAGTATCCATACGGCCGAGATGCACATCGCTCTGCGGACTGAAGGTCAGAGGGCGGTCGATCGTCGTAAAAGTCGAAATGTTGTACTGTCCCGGCTGATTCGCCACCATCTCGTGCTCCGAACCATTCCGCAACCGGATCAGCAATCCCTGGCCGCCATTCGGGCCGCCAATGGCTTCGTTGTCCTGGACCACCGTCGCCGTCTCGGCAGTCGTAATTTTGGGAGCTGCCGGGTCGCTCACATCGGCCAGGAAGAGCCGCTGCCAGTTTGAAGCGCCCGTCCCCGGCAGAACGTTCTGCACGTAGATGACAGCGTTCTTGAAGTCTTCGTAAAATACGCGCGGCTGTATCTCAAACGAGGCCTGAGACGTCGCCAACTGCTGCCGCATCTCCAAAATCGCACGGTTCGCCCGCGGAATTACGTACAGCGAGTTGAACAGTCCAAAACCCGTGCCCAGCAACGCCACGATGGAAGCCACGCGTACGAAGTACCAGATTCCGAGCCCCGACGCGCGCATCGCGGTGATTTCGGAATCAGCCGATAAACGACTGAGTCCCAGCAACACCCCCACCAGAACTGCCATTGGAATGGTCACCAAAAAGGTATTCGGCAGGGTGAACAAAAAAATCTGCATCACCGTGTTGAAACTGGAACTGTTGCGCACCACCGCGTCCAGGATCGGCCCCAGGTCTTTCATGAACAAAATGAAGGTGAACAGCGCACATCCGATCAGAGAATGCGACGTGATTTCACCGAGAATGTATCGAGTCAGAATGCGCACGGTGGCGGGCCTGTCTTGAGTCTAACGCGTCGGCTTCGACGAAATTTCCCCCGTCAAATCCCGCGGGTGATTTATCCTCCCCATGGCGCTCGTATTAGCTAGCCGT
Source organism: uncultured Acidobacteriota bacterium (assembly GCA_903832475.1). Taxonomy (GTDB): domain Bacteria; phylum Acidobacteriota; class Terriglobia; order Terriglobales; family Acidobacteriaceae; genus Acidicapsa. The sequence goes on from CAILBQ010000497.1 coordinate 1,720, forward strand.
CCCGGGGAGCGAAAGCTCCCGGTGTTGGGCGGGGCACTTCGAGTCCATCCAGTCATTTAGAAAGCATGAGCGATACCGACTCGCATATTGAGGGCCCTATGAGCACCACTCTCCTGAACGGAATTCACAGCATCGCCCCCACTGGCGAAATGGCTACCCTGACCCGTTCTTTCGACTGGACCCAAACCTCGCTCGGCCCTATTTCGCAGTGGCCCGAGGCCTTGCTCATTCTGGTCAACACCATCCTCGCTTCCCGCAACCCAATGTTTCTCTGGTGGGGCGAAGAGCTGATCCAGTTCTACAATGACGCCTACCGAGCCAGTATCCGCGACGACAAGCATCCTCGCGCTCTGGGCCAGAAAGGCCGCGAGTGCTGGCCGGAAATCTGGCCCATTATCGGGCCTCAGATCGAAGCCGTCATGACCCGCGGCGAAGCTACCTGGAACGAAGATCACCTCGTCCCCATCTTTCGCAACGGCAAGCTCGAAGACGTCTATTGGACCTATGGATATAGTCCAGTTCGCGGCGCATCAGGAAACATCCTCGGGGTGCTGGTGGTGTGCACGGAAACCACCAGCGTCGTGCTGCGGAAACGTGAATTGCTCCTGGAAAAGCAGAGAATGGCGGACCTCTTTCAGCAGGCGCCAGCCTTCTTTGCCGTTCTCAGCGGGCCGGATCATGTTTTCGAACTGGCCAATCCGCTCTACCAGGAACTGGTCGGCCCCCGCAGCGTCCTCGGCAAACCCGTGCGCGAGGCCGTCCCCGAAGCCGTTGGTCAGAAATTCATCGATCTGCTTGACGGCGTCTACACCACTGGCGTCCCTTTCATCGGGCGCGACACCCCTATCGACCTGGCGCGCAACGCCTCCCAACCTCTCGAAAAGCGCTATCTGGATTTCGTCTACCAGCCGCGTCGCGAAGCAGACGGTACTATTTCCGGCATCATCGTTCTCGGCATCGACGTTACAGAAAACAAACGCGCCGAAAAGGCTCTTTTGCAATCGGAAAAGCTCGCTGTAGTCGGTCGTCTCGCCAGTTCCATCGCCCACGAAATCAATAACCCGCTCGAGGCTGTCACCAACCTCATTTTCCTTGCGCAGCTTTCGCCGCCTGACGCAATCCGCCCCTACCTCGACTCTGCCGAGGTAGAACTCCGGCGCATCGGCGCCATCACCAACCAAACCTTGCGCTTTTATCGCCAGAACACTCACCCCCGCCCCATCACTGGAGAAGAATTAGTCTCGGGAACGCTGCCTTTGTATCAGGGGCGTCTGAAAAACTCAGACATCCGTATCGAACGCCGCGACCGCACTCCCTGCGAGATCACCTGTCTCGACGGCGAAATCCGTCAAGTTCTCAGCAACCTCATTGGCAATGCTATCGACGCCATGAGTCCCGCCGGCGGACGTCTCCTACTCCGGACCCGCCAGGCCACGGAATGGCATACCGGCCGCGCTGGCGTTCTCATCAGCGTTGCCGACACCGGTCCCGGCATGCCTATGTCAATCCTGGGCCGCATCTTCGAACCCTTCTTCACCACCAAGGGTACTGCCGGCACCGGTCTCGGTCTTTGGATCAGCAAGGAAATCGTCGATCGCCATCAGGGCACTTTGAAAGTTCGCTCGCGAATATGTTCGCGATCCTCAGGAACCGTCTTCCAACTCTTTCTCCCCTGCGAAATCTCCCCCGTCGTTTCCTCCTAGCCGATCAGGTTGCAGCTTATGTAGAAACCGGGACTCCAGCCTTGCCGCATCGGCGGAGGCGGAAATGCGGCGATGGCCGCCGCGCCTGCGGGACCACTGAGTCGACTCCGCGAGCTTGCGGCTGGGGCGGGATGTCAATAAACCTCACATCGAGAAAGTTGCCCTCCAGACTCACCGCTGGCCCGGTCAGAACCCCATCGGCAAACGCTTGCACGCCGGTAACCCCCGCAAAGGGTACCCCTGGGCCACCATCGTCGGTGTTGTCGCCAACACCAGCATGGGCGCTCGCGACGAAGAAGCGATGGACCAGTGGTATATCCCCGCCAGTCAGCCTGCCATCCTTTGGGGCACCGACGCTTCCCCTAACCTTACCCGCGCCGCCTCCGGGTATCTCGCCCTGCGCTCAACGCTTCCTCCCGAATAGATGATCCATACCCTCAGCGAAACCGTCGCCCAGGTCGACCTGCTGCTCGCCCTTCATGACGTCCAGCCCATGACCGCGGCCATCCCTAACGTTGAAGCCCCGCGCACTTTCAACCCCATTCTGATCGCCGCCTTTGCTCTTGGGGCGCTTCTGCTTTCCGTCGCCGGAATCTATGCGGTCGTCGCCTTCAACGTGTCGCTGCGCAGTCAGGAAATTGCCATCCGTATGGCCCCCCTCGGCTGGGTGTTGGGCATCGCTGCCGCCTTGGCCATGTCTCGCCTGGTCGCGTCCTTCCTCTTCGAGGTCCGCGCCACCAACCCCTTCCTCTACGCCGGCGGCGCCGCCCTGATGATCCTCATGGCGCTTCTGGCATCAATCATTCCCGCCCTGAAGGCGCGTCGACCAACCCCACCGAATCCCTGCGCAGTTCCTAGGTAAGCTTTCAATCTGTAATCGGCGCCGGAAAGCCCCGCAGTCGAAGGCTATTCATCAACACGCTCACCGAACTGAACGCCATGGCCGCGGCCGCCATCCACGGTGTCAGCATCAAGTGAAAGAAAGGGGATAGCAACCCCGCAGCCAGCGGTATTCCCACCACGTTGTATCCCACCGCCCAACCCAAATTTTGACGCATCACCCGCACCGTTGCCCGCGCCAGAGCGATCGACGTGCACACCCCCGCCGGATCGCTGCTCAACAGCAGCACATCCCCCGCCTCCTGGGCCAGGGCCGCTCCGCCCCCCATGGCGATCCCCGCATCCGCCTGGGCCAGCGCTGCTGCATCGTTGATCCCGTCGCCGACCATCCCCACTCGAACGCCGACTGTTTTACCCGTACCGGTTTGCAACTCCCGGATCCGTCCGACCTTATCCGCCGGCAGCAGCCCCGAAGCCACTTTCTCAATCCCCACCATCGCCGCGATCGGTCCCGCCGCGCCCGCCGAATCCCCGGTCAGCATTTCCACGGCGATCCCATTTGTCCTCAGCCACGACATTGCCGGCTTCGCGGAAGTGCGCACCGTGTCCTTTGCATCGAAATACCCCACCAGCTCGTAGCGTGAATTCTCCGAATCATCCACGGCCATCCAAAGCCGCGTCACCCCGGCCTCCGGCTCTGTCGCCAGCGTGGCTGGGAAGGGAACTGCCCACTCCTTCATCAGCTCCACGTTGCCCAGCAGAATTGCCTGCTTGCCAATCTTCCCCGTCAGACCCCTCCCGGGCACGACCTGGACATTCTCAGCCGCCGCCCAGCTCAAGCCCATCTCTTTCGCCCGCGCGACCACTGCATGCGCCAGTGGATGTGCCGAGTGATCCTCGACTGCCGCCGCCATTTCCATAAGCCTCGAATCGTCTATCGCGCCCAGTCCATGAATGCCCACCAGCAACGGCTTGCCCACCGTCAGCGTCCCCGTTTTGTCCATCACCACGACTTGCAAGCCCGCCAGCCGTTCCAACGCCTCGCCGCCCTTGATCAACACGCCAAAATGTGCCCCTCGGCCGATTGCAACTGTCAGCGCTGCAGGAACGGCCAGCCCCATCGCACAAGGGCATGCGATCACCAGGACCGCGACAGTCGCGGTGATTGCCCGCGCCACATCGTGTGTCGTCAAGAGCCAACCAGCAAACGTAGCGACGGCTAAACCCAGCACAACCGGCACAAAAAGAGCACTCGCCCGGTCCGCCAGCCTTTCCATCGGAGCCCGTGACCCTCGAGCCTGCTCTACCAGCCGCGCGATCTGCGCCAGCGTCGTGTCCGTTCCTGCTGACACGACACGCCCTATGACCGCTCCGTCATAGTTGAGCGAACCCGCCAGCACCCGCTCTCCCACCCCGCGCTCCAGCGGCACAGCCTCTCCCGTCAGCATCGACTCATCCACCGTCGTTCGTCCCGACTCGATCAGCGCATCCACCGGCACTCGCTCCCCCGGCAGGATGACAACCACATCCCCAACCCTTACCCGCTCCAGCGGCACCATCTCTTCGACGAAATGATCCGCAACCGCTCGACGTACCCGCGCCTCTGCCGGCTGCAACTTGGCCAGTGCATCCACCGCTGCTAGCGCGTGGTGCCGCGCTCTCCCTTCCAACCATTTGCCCAGCAGCAGAAAACCCAGAATCAGCAGCACCGAGTCGAAATACACATCCCCAGACGCCCGCCACGCCACCACGTACGTCGAATACAAGAAAGCTATCCCCGTTCCCAGCGAGACCAGCGTGTTCATATTCGTCTCTTTATGGCAAAGGGCCTTCCAGGCGCTCGCATAGATCGATCCGCCCGCCCAAACCGCCAGCAGCGCGGTGATGATCAGCAGTCCCCAGGCCAGGCCCTCGCGGGACAGGGCATACATCCAAGGCAACCCCCGCATGAGCTCATGGTCAAACCAACCCGCACCGCCACTCGCCATGCCGTGCGGCATACCTGCCAACATTGCAACCATGCCGGCGCCAATCGTAGCCGCGGCCTGCCATCCAGCCTTCCGTTCTTGTGTCCGCTCACTCGCGTCGTTGTGCGCACTGGCCTCAGCCGACCGTGGCAGCACAGCTTCGTATCCCGACCGCCGCACGACCTCCACCAGTTCGCGCGGCCCGGTAATGGTAGAGTCGAAATCAACGCGCGCCCGCTGCCGCATCAGGTCGACGCGCGCCGCAAGCACTCCCGACGACCCTTGTAACGCTTGCTGCACATGATGCTGGCAAGCCGCACACGTCATCCCCAGAACCGGCAAAACCACTGTCTGTGTGCGGCGCGCTCCCTCTGAATTGTCTTCAAATTTTTCGGTGCTGGAAGGAAATACAGCCCTCGGAGGTAGGTCCTCGCCGGGCGCCCCGGTATTGCTGGCAGCTTGCGATCCGCCCAAACCCAAACCGACCGCGCGCGAAGAGCCCATGGCCTTCGCCATCATCCATCCACACGTGCGGTGAATCCAGCCTTGGCTAGAGCCCCCACCGCCGTCTCAGCGGCCTGAGCAGCCTCCGCTGGAGCAACAAACCGCGCCGCGCCGATCCGAACTTCTTTCACCGTGAACGGACCCGCCAGGTGAATCGCCTGTGTTACACGCCGAATGCACGAGCCGCAATGCATGCCGTCGATCTTCAGCGTGATCTCGGCGCTATTTCCCTCAACGGATACTTCCGTCTCTCTTAGCAAATTCGCCGCCATCAACAAAACCTCTGCCATGTAGGATACGCCCTGGCTGGAAAAGGATTCAGGTTCGCATGGCTCGCTTGCACAGAGAAATCAGGGCCGATCTAGTGCTCAAGAATCCGTGCTCAACCCGACGCGGCTACCGTCAGCAGCCAGTCTCGGCAAACCTGAGAGGGCGCGAGCTCCCGTCTTCGACCCGGACCCGTGAACGCCAGCAACAGACTTGCCTACCACAAATCCCATCTTGGCGCCGTCTCACTGTTCGCCTGAATTGAGTCGGGTCTGACCATCCTCGCTTCTTCCAGCATCTTTTCCGCCTCGCGCAGCACCACCACCGGGGACCGGCCGCGACTTGCTGTTATCCCAAAGCTACCGCTCAGTCGCACCAGAACTGTCTCCCCGCCCCGGCCTTCGACCGGGAATGGCTCGCCGAATACATCTATCCGCATTCGCTCCGCCAACATCACTCCATTGATGGTGCTGCAACCCGGCAGAGCAATGAGAAACTCGGCTCGTCCCATCCTTCCCATCAAGTCGTATGTCCTGAGAATTCTGCCCGTCCGCTCCGCCACCCTGCGCAGCAACACATCGCACTCTGCGGACCCCAGTTTCGCCCACCAATGATCAAAGTCATCCAAGCCAAACAGAACCGCGCATAACGCTCCGCGCAGCCGCTGCACACGGTCTGTCTCGCGAAACAAAATCGACATCATCGCCTGACGTTGAAATACGCCGGTGACCGGATCATGCTCCATTTCCATCAATGCCGTGTCGCGCAGGTGGACTAATTCGCGGTGCAACCCGTGCCCTCGCTGCATCGTATTCAAATGGGTGCTCCACGTTGAACGGTCCGCATGCCGAGGCACGATATCGTCAATCACACCCTCCCGCAGCCTTGCGATCCACTCGTCGGAGACCTCATCGGCAATCAACGCCACGGCGCACCGCTTGTGAACCCCGGTCTCCTGCATCGTCGCCAGCAACCGCCCATTCATCATTCCCGGCAGCCGTGCATCCAGCACTACCACCGCAGGCGCTTGTAGGGCCGCCATCCCCATCAGCGCATCGTCAACGTCCGTGACCACATCCAGGCGCAGCTTCAACCCCTCCAGACTTAGCCGCACCTCCGAAACTAGTTGCGGATCCGGACTCACCAGCATGACTGCCAGGCCAGGAGGGGAGACCCACCCCCGCACCTCCATCCCGGCAGGCAAAACGTTTTCAATCAAGTCAGCCATTGCAATTCTCCCTGACCTCCTATCGGCAGCGGTTAGAAAATCCTTAACCGTACGGCTTCGGCCCAGAAAAAAATCAAAGAATCCCCACGCGAAACAAAAGGGCAGCCCGCAGGCCACCCTCGTTTCTCAGCTCAATTTTCGTTGTGGCCTTACCAGCAAATGAAACCTAAACAGCGAGCTCCCGTTTCTCTTCGATGGAATGGGCGAAGCCCCGGGCAGGCATATTCACCGTCGGTCGCTGTCGCCCAATGAGTCAGCAATCAGGGCGATACGCGGAAGAATCAGCTGGGAAAGCTGCGGGCTCCCGCATTGCAGATACCTAGTCAACAAAATCGACCTTCGGCTTTACGGTAATAATCCCACGCTCATAGCCCAACGCCAGCAGCTTGCGGATGGCTTCCTGCCCATCCGTGCCGTAGCTTAACGTCCGTTCATTCACATACATGCTCACAAAGCGATTAGCCAGATTCGCATCCAGGTCGCGAGCGAATTGCATGGCGTATTCCAGCCCCTGCTCGCGATTATCCAGCCCATGCTGAATGCTCTCGCGCAGAGCCTGCGTCACCGTGTGCATGACCTCTGGTCCCAAGCTCCTGCGAATCGCATTGCCGCCCAGCGGCAGTACCAGGCCCGTCTGCTCTTTCCACCACACGCCCAGGTCGATCACCTTGCGCAGCCCGCTCGTCGCGTAGGTAAGTTGCCCCTCGTGGATGATAAGACCTGCTTCAAATCGCCCCGCCTGGATCTCCGGAATAATCTGGTCAAATGGCACCACTTCCGTCTCAATATCGGGATTGAAAATCTTTAATGCGAGATAGGCGGTCGTCAGCGTTCCCGGTACCGCGATCTTGATTTTGCCCAGGTCTGCCGGGGTAAGCGGCTTGCTTGAAACCACCATCGGCCCGTAGTTCTCACCGACACTTCCGCCGCAGCTCATCAGCGTGTAGTTGTCCTGGATATACGGATAGGCGTGAAACGAAACTGCGGTCACATCGAAGAACGCTTCTTCCATGGCGCGGATGTTGAGCTTTTCGATATCGCAAAGCGTGTGTGTGAACTTATAACCCGGTACGCGTATTTTGTTTGTGGCCAAACCATAAAACATGAATGCGTCGTCCGAATCCGGACTGTGTGCAATGGTGATGGTGCGCGTCTCGCTCGAATGCGCCGTGCCTGTCAATGTGCTGCTCACTGAAATCCCTTCCTGTCCCTCGAGTCAACCAGCCGGATCGCCCAACTCGCCGATACGCTGCATCTCCGCTAACTTGCTATTTCGTCGCCTGATGGCTAACTTGCTGCTTGTTTGCCAATCCCGATCAGCCTTGCTGTCTTTTCCATCTCTCTGCGCCTGCTGCCATGCCCGCCGCCGCCACCACTTTCAGTACGTCACCCGGCAGAAAGGGAAGCACCGCTTCGCTCATCAGCACACTCGGGTTCATACGGTGCCAGATGCCAAGCCATGTCGCCCCCATGGCCAGCGTGACCAGGCTGCCTGCGCCGGCAATCATCAAGCCGCGTGAAAAGGTTCGGCTGCTGCGATGCCACCATGCTGACACCAGAGGCGCCACTACCGGATAGCTCAACAAATATCCGCCCGTCGGGCCCAGCAACTGCGCCACTCCGCCCAAGCCATGCGGCGTAAATACAGGCAATCCTGCGGTACCTTCCGCCAGGTAGGCCGCCATCGTCGCAAACGCCAGGCGCGGGTTGAGCAACAGTCCAAGCAGCACCACCGCAAACGGCTGCAGCGTTACTGGCACCGGCGTAAACCAAAGCGGAACCGACACATGCGCGCAGACTGCCACCAGCGCACTACCAACCAGCACAACTCCCGCGCCGCGCAGCATGGTCGCCGCAAGGCCTGCTTCCGTCATGGTCGTTGGTGCCGTCGTCAAAACGACCCGTCGCGTTGCCTCGAAACTTCGATTCATGTTCCCCCCGTCTTGTCTGGACCTTCCGGTCCACTCTCGTCGTCCACCCGGACGCCCTTTTGCGCTTCGATTTCCAGCACCACTTCCGCGCTGCCCGGCTCATCCGGCCTCAATCGTCTTTGCCGCAGCACATGGCGCACCATCGCCCCCGCCGCAAACAGCAGCGCTCCCACCGAAATTAGGAGCCCAATCAGCAACCAGCGCATCAGCACAGCAATCGCAAGTCTCTCTCTTTGGCATAGCCAAAACGTAGCGTGCGGGCGAATTCTCCTCGCGGACCCGCCTCGTCGATCCAGCCGAGGAGCACTACCGAAGAAGAACGCCTCAACCCGAAGAATATCAGAGAGTCTTCCGCACTCCCACCGTCGCAAACCCGCCCGCACCTCGGCCGAAAGGAGACTTGTTCCTCTGGGCTTAAATCATTCCGTGTCCAGGTACCCCTCATGGCGCCCCGCAGTTCAGCCAACCCAACCAAAATCAAAGACCTGTCTCATTCCCGCCTTGCTCGAACCACTTTAGTAAGGCACCATATCATTGCAAAGCAAGGGAGACCTCCTCATGTCTACGACCATCAAGTTCGGCACCTCCGGCTGGCGCGCCATCGTCGCCGACGAATTCACCGTCGCCAATATCCGCCGCGCCGTCGCCGGCATCGCCGCTTACGTCAAAACCCAGCCTGCCCCTCACCGCGTGCTCGTCGGCCGCGACCCCCGCTTCCTTGGCGAATCCTTCGTCGACGAAGCCGCCCGCATCCTCTCGGCTGCCGGCGTCACCCCCATCATCATCCCCAAGGCTGCACCTACCCCCGCTATCTCCTACGCTGTCCGCCAGCTCAAGGCAAGCGGCTCCATCAACTTCACCGCCAGCCACAATCCGCCGGAATACAACGGCATCAAATTCTCGACGCACGACGGCGCTCCGGCCCTCCCTGAAGTCACCAAGCAGATCGAAGCCGCCATCGTCGCCTTAGGCGAAGACCCCAAGATCCCCCGCCTCGCCGACCCCGAGCCCAACTTTGAACAAGTCGACGTCAAAGATGACTACCTCAAGCGTCTTGCCGAGCTGGTCGACCTCAAGGCCATCGCCGCCTCCAAGATCAAGATCGTCTTCGACCCCTTCTGGGGAGCCGCCCGCGGCTATTCCTGCCACATCCTCCGCGAAGCTGGCGTGACCGTCGAAACCGTCCACGACTACCGCGACGTCCTCTTCGGCGGCCACGCCCCCGAGCCCGACGATCAGCTCCTCGCCGAAGCCAAGGCCAAGACGAAGGAGATCGGCGCCAAGCTGGTCATCGCCACCGACGGCGACGCCGACCGCTTCGGCATTGTCGACGAGGATGGCACCTTCATCCAGCCCAACTACATCATCGCCCTGCTCTTCGATTACCTCGTCGAAACCCGCGGCTGGAAGAACGGCGTCGCCAAGTCCGTCGCCACCACCAACCTTATCAACGCTCTCGCCGACTATCACAAAGTGCCGCTCTATGAGACTCCCGTCGGCTTCAAATACATCGGCGAACTTATCAACCAGGACAAGATCGCCATCGGCGGCGAAGAGTCCGCAGGCCTCACCATCCGCGGCCACGTCCCCGAAAAAGACGGCGTCATCGCCGGCCTCCTGGTCGCCGAAATGGTCGCCAAACGTGGCAAATCTCTCGGCGCCCAACTCACGGAGCTATTTGACAAAGTAGGTTCCTTCTATCCCGTTCGCGAGAACTTCCACTTGACCAATGAGGCCAAAGCCCGCTTCACTGAGAAGTTGAAGACTGATCCAAGTTCGCTCGGCAGCCGCAAAGTTACCAGCATCGTTCGGACAGATGGATTGAAGCTGGTCCTCGACGACGGCTCCTGGGTCTGCTACCGACTCTCTGGCACGGAGCCCGTGGTCCGCGCCTATACAGAATCCCGCAACGAGTCCGACATGGCCGCGCTCAGCGCCGCCGCCAAAGACTTCGTTCTCAACTAGCCTTGGTTTTGGCTTAATCAGTCGGTATTGCTGTCTTGTCATGCCTGTCATACGGAGCGCAGCGAAAAGTCTCCTTTTAGCTTCGTCACAACAATGCTGAGTGCCCCCGGTCCTGCTTCTATGATCGGGGATCTCCTTCAACCAAGAGAAAATGATGTCCACCACTCCCCAACCCACCGAGCACCCCACCCTCCTACAACGCTGGGCGGCCCACTACGCCATCAATCGCCGACGCATCGGCACCGTCGCTGCCGTTGTCTTCGCACTCCTCCTCGCGTGGCACGTGGTTAACGGCCGCAATGGCCTCTCCAGCTGGCAGCAGAAGCGCGCCGACAACAAATCCCTCACCCGCGAGATTGACCAGCTCACCGAAGAAAATGCCCGCCTCGCCGAGCACGTCGACCGCCTCAAATCTGATCCGGGCGCCATCGAATACGAAGCTCGCGCCCGTCACCAGTACGCCCGCCCCAACGAAGTCATCTACACCATCCCAACCCCTGCTCAACAGCCGACGACGCCGCCAGCCACAAAATAAAGCCCGCCCTTCCGCACTGAGGCAATCGCATGGAGGAATCCCATCCAGTGAGGGGAAGAGCCGAGCCACCTTAAAGGCCTCCTCCCGAACATGCCGGATAACGCTGCCTGCTTTGGCGTCATCAATTCCGAATTTCGATTTGGTGGAGTCAGTGTCGCGAAGTTACGCTGACTGGCCTAGGCGCGCTCAAACGCCAGCGGCGATTGAGTCCTTTCGCTATTCTGCCCGGCATCCGCTCGACGACATGAGTTAGTTTGCCCTGCATGCTCTGGTTCTGGTCGAGCGGTAAACTTCCGATCTCGATCGTGAAATCGGACGTTGTGCCTGTTCAGAAGGGCGAAATCCCCGTGAGAGCGGGGCCTTTCGTTCACCAACACCGCGAAGTTCCACGAAAGCCGATAGTCAGCCCCATTTTGATTCGCCCGGTTAGCCAGGGTTCGTCAGCTCGAAGCAACCGATCAGAACGGAGGGGCTACAGAGCGGTTTCGCCCCGTTCATCGTTCCGGATGCGGATGGCTTCGTCCACCTTGGTGACAAATATCTTGCCGTCGCCGATTTTGCCGGTGCGGGCGGCGCCGATGATGGCTGCCAGGGTCTTTTCTTTGAGCTCATCGGGGACGACGATTTCGATCTTGACCTTGGGCAGAAGATCGACGGTGTATTCGCGTCCGCGGTAGAACTCGGTATGGCCCTTTTGGCGGCCGTGGCCGCGGGCTTCTAGGATGGTCATGCCTTCGATGCCGGCTTCGAGGAGGGCATCTTTAACGGCGTCCAGCTTAGAGGGCTGGATGATGGCTTCGATCTTCTGCATAAACTCTGAACCTCTTGCGAAATCTTCAGCTTTGACAGCGTAGCAGGTTGCCGGGGTAGTGATAGTGTTGATCGGCACAGGGGATATTCGCCGCTACTAGGGTGAATTGTCTATCCCCTGTCAGGAAGATGCATTGATTCCTTTAGGGGAGGGCGCAACCTATGTGAAGTCCCACCCTTAGCGATAGGCTGTCAAGGATGGGGCGCCCGGATTGGTAGTGAGGCTGATCGCACATCCTTCGCTGTCCTCCGGGCGGCACGCCCTTGCCGTGCGGGCGACCCGGCTCAGCCGCAAGGGCTGAAACCGGTGGCTAAGCGCCCAGGTCGTATGCTTCTTCCCCGTGCTGGGAGAGGTCGAGGCCGGTGGCTTCGTCTTCGGCGGTCAAGCGGAGGCCGATGGTTTTGTCGACGAGGAAGAGGATGACCAGGGTGCCGATGATGGAGACGGTCCAGGCGATAGCGACTCCGACAGCTTGGTTGAGAAGCTGATGCCAGTTGCCATCGACCACGCCTAGCGGAAGGTTGTTGCCTTGCGCGTCTTTGCCGAAGATGGGGTTGATGACGGCTGTGGCGAATACGCCGGTGAGAAGTGCTCCGATGGTGCCGCCGGCGCCATGGACGCCGAAAGCATCCAAGGAGTCGTCGTAGCCAAAGATATTTTTGACCTTGATGACCATAAAGAAGCAGAACGCTCCGGCGATGAAGCCGAGGAGCAGGGCGGGCATGGGCTTCACAAATCCGGACGCAGGCGTGATGACAACCAGACCAGCGACGGCTCCTGAGATGGCCCCGAGCGCGGAGGGTTTGCCGTTGTGCAGCCACTCGGCGACCGACCAGCTCACCGCCGCCGCTGCCGCGGCGAAATGGGTGGCGACGAAAGCGGAGGTGGCGAGACCATTGGCAGCCAGAGCAGAGCCTGCGTTGAAGCCAAACCAGCCTACCCAGAGCAGGCAGGCTCCAACCATGCTTAGGACCATGGAGTGCGGTGGCATGGCCGTCTTGGGGTATCCAACGCGCTTGCCGATGTAGAGAGCGGCAACCAGGGCAGAGACTCCGGAGGTGACGTGGACGACGGTTCCGCCAGCGAAGTCGAGGCAGGGAAACTTGCCGCCGGCCGCGTTGAGGAAGCCTCCGACGCCCCAGACCATGTGGGCCATGGGGTCATAGACGAATAACGACCAAAGGATGA
>CAILBQ010000498.1 GCA_903832475.1 uncultured Acidobacteriota bacterium
CCTTTCACCTGTGGTTCGCAGCCGCCGAGGGAAATCAGCATGGCGAACGTGAGCAGCTCCCTGAGCGCGAGATCCACGCCTTGGCGCGTGTAGTAGTCGCCGAAGCAATTCGCAGCCAAAAAATCTTGGATGTGCTGCTGGTCGCGGGGTGCCTTCTTGCGCATTTCGTCGATCATGGGCCCGAAGATTGATCGCTGAAGGGCGAGCCCGCGTTCGTAGCGCGTTTCCGCCGTGGTCGTGGACTGCCCTTCGACGGGAAGTGAGATCCCCTTTGCCTTGAGGACCTCATTGGTCGCATGAAGAAAGTCGAACACCTTCGCAATGCCGACATATGGCACTGCTTGATAAAGGACTTCCTTGATGGCTACCGGGGTGATGCCAAGGCTGAGAGCCGCTCCCACCATGACGCGGTACTCTGCCACTGCCTGTGATGCGATCGTCGATGCCAGGATGAGCAAGCCACGCGTCTTGGCATCGAGTTTGGTATCTCGGAGTACCTCGTCGAAGGCCCAGTTATCGAAAAGCTCGATGAACTCGGGATCAGTCTGTTGCATCGTCGACTGATGGCTGGGAAAGAATTCCTCGTGATTGCGCACGGCGGCTTCTGTAAGGCGGAGAGGTTTCATGGGAGCGGCAGAGGTAAAAGCTTGGAGCACTTGTCACTCACGAGGATTTCCTGTCGGCGCCGTATTGTTCGTCGGTCACTTTCTCCATCCACTCCGCCGAATTGCCGTCACGGTGCTCGACGATGGCAATGTGGGTCATGGCGGTTGTGGGTGCGGCGCCGTGCCAGTGCTTTTCACCCGGGGAAAACCAAACGACGTCGCCGGGGCGGATTTCCTCAACGCTTCCGCCCCAACGCTGAACCCGGCCGCACCCGACGGTCACGATGAGGATTTGTCCCAAAGGATGGGTATGCCAGGCGGTGCGGGCACCGGGCTCGAATGTCACAGCAGCCCCAAAGCCTCGGGCTGGACTGGGCACTTGAAACAGGGGGTCCACACGGACAGTACCCGTAAAGTATTCGGATGGCCCCTTTCCGGAGGGCTGAGAACCGGCTCGTTTGATTTCCATGGTTGATCCTGTATTTGCGTCAAAGCTCTTGGTTAGTGGGGCGGAAGAGGATCTCGTTCACGTCGACTTCGGCTGGCTGGGAAATGGCAAAGGCGACGATGCGAGCAAACGATTCGGCCGGTATGGCGTACTTCTCGTAAAAGCTCTTGATTCCTGCCGCCACGTCCGGCTCGGTGATGCTGTCAGGAAGCTCGGTGGCGACGGCACCTGGAGAGATGATGGTCGAACGGATGTTATAGGGCTTCACTTCCTGACGCAGGCCCTCGGAGATGACCCGCACCGCATGCTTGGTGGCCGAGTACACCGCTCCGCCGGGGCGTACCAGGTGGCCGGCTACGGACGACACGTTGATGATGTGCCCAGACTTTTGCCGTTGCATGTGCGGGAGGGCGGCGGCGATCCCGTAGAGGACGCCTTTGATGTTCACATCGATGGTGCGGTTCCAATCCTCGATCTTCAGCCGTTCCAAAGGTGAGTGTGGCATCAGGCCGGCATTATTGATCATCACGTCTATCCGGCCAAATTGTTGGACGGCCGCGTCCACCAATGCCTTCACGTCCTCCGGATTCGTAACATCGGTGGCGAGGGCGAGCGCCTTGGCACCGTTGGCGCTCAATTCATCGGCCAGGGATCGGACTCGATCAACCCGGCGCGCGCCGAGAACGACTGCCGCTCCCTCCGCTGCTAGAAGCCGCGCTGCGGCTTCACCGAGGCCGTCCGCGGTGTCCTGTCGCATCACATGGTGATCAGGGACGGCAAGATCGCCAACTACCACCC
>CAILBQ010000499.1 GCA_903832475.1 uncultured Acidobacteriota bacterium
AAAACAGAGAGTTAAGAAGAAGATGAGGATTGTAGTCTCACTTAATTTGTTGAAAAGCTCAAACGGGGCTTGCGGCGTAGGAAGCAGCGGCAATTTGAGCTGCACGGGGCAGATCAAGACGCTGGTGAGCGCGGGCGGCGGAACGAAGACTGTCGAGACGTATTCGGTGCAGTCTCCGGAGAACTGGATGGAGGATTTTGGGTCTGGTTCGTTGAGCGGCGGGTCGGTTACGGTGACGATCGATGCGGCGTTTGCGGAGACGGTAAGCCGGGATGCGAGCTACAAGGTGTTTCTGACGCCGAACGGGGAAAGCAAGGGGCTGTATGTAATCAACAAGACGGCGACCAGCTTTGAGGTGCGGGAAGCGGGTGGCGGGACGGCTTCGATCGGGTTTGACTATCGCATCGTGTCGAAGCGGCGCGGGTTTGAGGCGCAGCGGATGGTGGATGTGACGGAGACGTTCAAGAGGGAAATGAAGGTGGGAAAGAATGCAGGGACGAAGGGACTTAGCGACTAGGGACTTAGGAATTTTGTCCTGAGTTCGGTGTTTGTGTCATTGCTTCCTTCCAACCCCCGCAGCTTCCGGTTGAAGCTGCGGGGGGTTTATTTGTGGAGTTCATTCGCTGAGTTCTCTGGGCGGATTCGGACGAAGCATCATCGTCGACGCGCGGTTGAATCCGGTCTGGGCGGATTTCGGCTGGGAGTGGTGCGACTACGAGCATGCCGATGAGCACGCGCGATTATTCAGGAGGAAAAGCTGAAAGCAGCCGCAGATCCTTCACTGCGTTCAGGATGACCATCCTCGAGCTAGAGCGCCACTTTGAGGATTGGGACACTTGAGAAAGTGTCCTTATCGGGGGCGAGGCTGGATCGCGATCTGCCTATCATTCATTCATCGTCACTTCAGTAAGCAAGGGGAATCGATGAACCGTTGGATGATTCAAGCTGCTTTCGTACTGAGTTTCTGTCCGCTGGCCATGGCGCAGTCTGGACAAGGCGTTTCGGTCTCCACCGCTTCTCAGCCTGCGGAGGCGTCCCGTGCGGCGGACGCTCTGCCGTCGAGTGTTGCGGAGCGGGTTCAGGCTATGAAGAATGCGCGGACAGTCTGCATTCATTCGGAGACAGCGTTCCTGACGGTGGGCACGCTGGAACGGGCGCTGATGAAACAGAAGGACTGGGATCGGCTGGGGCTGAACCTTGTTGGCGAAGGCTGCCATGCCGATCTGGTGATCGACGTGGACAGGCTTCACTTCACGCACATTCACACCTATGTGCTGACCGACAAGGGAACGGGGATCGTTCTTGTGGCGGGCCGGGTCAGGGCGTTCGATGGAGTGGTTGCATCGGGTCCCATGGCAGAGCAGATTGTGAAGGTGCTCTCGGCGGCGCGGCTGCCGGCGCAAGGGGCCGTTGGCGCGGCTGGGTTTTGAGCCGGGAACAAGCAAGGGCCCGGGGATCGTGGGCTCTGGATCGGAACTCGCGGTTCGCTTGTTGTAAACGGTGAGTCCTCCGCGGCTGTTGGTTGAGGCTGCTGGGGATGTGCAGTTGGTGGGATTGATTGCAGCATGCGGCCGTTTGGTTGGGGGCGGGCGGCGCTTCGAATCTCCTAGACTGCTGTCTTTCAGCGATGAAGAGTTGCGGTATGCTCCTGGGATGCGGACAAAGGGTGTTTTCCTTGGTGTAGCGGTGTTTTTGCTGCTTGCTTCGCGAGGCCTGGCGGTTGCGCAGGTTCTGCCGGGAGAGTCGTTACAGCAGTTCTTGCGCGGCAACGACCGGTTCGGTCTGAGGCTGCTTGCACAGAATCATGCGGAGGCTCCGGAAAAGAATGCGGTGGTAGCGCCGCTTTCGCTAACGATTTTGTTGAGCGCTATCGAGGCAAACAGTTGGCGCAAGGAGACGCGCGAGCAGCTTCAGCAGGTATTTGGCTGGGAGCCGGGGGTGGAGCCTGGGTTCCCGAGCAGGATGATCCTGGCGACGATGGAGGCTCCAGAGATCAAGCCATTGCCGGCGCGGGGAAAACTGACGGCGGAGCTGCCGGGACAGGGCGACTCGCTTTGGATTGCGAACCGGCTGCTGTATCGCTCGAAAAAGGATTGGCCTCCTCTGCTGGAGAAGTGGTTTGTGCGCAGGGCGAAGGCGCAGTACGGGTTGGAGTTGGTGGATGTCGGCGACCGGCAGCCGACCGCCGAGGATCTGCGGATGAGTCGCGGCGAGACGGGACGGCTTCCCGAGGTTTCTCCGCTGGACCAGGTATGGCTATCGTCGGGAACGCATTTGCGGCAGACGTGGGAAGAGCTCTTCATGGAAAGCGAGCCGCATCCTGGGGAGTTTCACACGGAAGCGGGCCAGAGTCGGACGGTACAGCGCGTGAACAGCGTTCTGGAGAATCTAGAGTACGTTAAGTCGGACCGTTTTGAGGCGGTGGTGCTGCCTTGCGGGCGTGTGTCGATGACAGCGGTGCTGCCGCGCGAGGGCATGACGGTTCGCGAACTGGAAGCGATTCTGGCGGCCGAACCGGACAGCCTGAAATCCATGAAGCCGTCGCTGGGTTCTGTGACGATGCCCATCTTTACGATTCGCGCCACCATGCACCTGGAGGCCACGTTGAAGGCGATGGGCGTCAAAGACATTTTCGAAAACCTGGAGGGCGTGGTGCGACGCGATTCGCGGTTCGATGCAAAGGGGACGGTCGATGTGCCGGTGGCGCGCGTGATGGATGTAGGACAGGCCATCGACTTCACCGCGGACAAGCATGGGATTCATGCGGACGCGGAGACGATTGTCGGTGCGGTTCCTCTTGGTCTGATTGCGGCGTCGGATGCTTTTCACGTGGTTCTCAATCGGCCGTTTGTGTTCCTGGTGCGGGAGAACGCTTCTGGGGCGTTGCTGTTTGCGGGAGCGGTGATGGAGCCCGTGGCGGCGCAGTAGCGGCTGAGGCGTTTTCGGGACCTTCACAACAGGGACTGGGATTCTTTGATGCGTGATACGAGGGATGGTCTCAATCGTCCACGGTAATGAAGCAGATTCCCCTGAGGGGAATGACAGAAAGAAAGGCAAGGGTGGAAGCAGATTCCCTTGAGGGGAATGACAAACAAGAAAGGCAAAGGC
>CAILBQ010000500.1 GCA_903832475.1 uncultured Acidobacteriota bacterium
AATTCCGTCGACAGTGACGCTCAAGAGCGCCGGTGTTGCGCCCATGACGGAAAGATTTCCACCATCATCGGTCTGGACGCCGGCCTCGGTCGTAAGCGTGGAGATCGGGCTCGTCGACCCCGTCGACCGCGAATAGATCGCCACCGGCAGGTCCACTAACTCATCACCCATTTTTGTCTCAGCAAGATTCGATACTTCCGTCGTGATCACGTTCTCGGCCTCTGCCTCAACCGTCACGGTCTGATTTTCGGCGCCCAGCGGAAGGGCTGCATCCACCCGATGAGACTCGCGCGCGGTCAGAGGAATCGTCGGCACGCTGAATGTTTCAAACCCGCTGGCCGTCACCGTCAGACTGTAATTGCCAACATCGATATTACTGAAGGTAAAGTCGCCCGCCCCATCGCTTTTCTCTGTGCGCTGGGCTGATGTTCCAAGGTTGGTCAGCGTAACTGTCGCACCTGGAATCACCGCTCCCGACTTGTCATGCACCGTTCCCAGAATTGTGCCAAACGTTGACTGCGCGTAACTGCACGTCGCAGCGACAAAAAACAACATCATGCAGAAGAAAAGCAAACAACGCCGATATGAAATGAAAGAACAACTCTCGTGTGTCAAAGGGAGCGAACGTGGCATGCCTGGACCTCACTGATCGGAACAGCGTGTTGGCGGAGACAGGTATGGCTCTCCCGTCTCCGGCAGACTTACAGAGGTTCCGCCAACTTGTAGCGGACTGTAACTCAGCTTTGGAAGTTCATCGCGGGGGCTGCTGGTGTCTCGCAGCCCCGGCTCGTTCTTCATGAAGTTGTGCGTTAAGGAGTCATGGGCAGATCCATGCCAGGATTCTTAGGCAGAAATCCGAAGGGCCGCAGCGAAAAGGTGTGCCACATGATCGGCATCTGCGGCCAGTCTTCCGGCCTCGGCACATGATGGAATCCCACCGTGTACCAGGCCACAATGTCCGTGTTCATGATGCTGCGATTCTGCTTGACCCATTCTGTCAAAGCGTCCTCGCCCTTGCTACCCATCACGTAAACTCCGGAAACATAACGCTCCTTCGAACTGTAGGGAGTTACCCACAAGTTATGCTCTGAAAAACCAGCTCGCTTCTGTGGCCATTCACTCGACGGCAGCAGGCTAATCCCGGTTTCTCCCGGCATAATCTCAAAGCTTGTGAATTGACCTAGATCGTTCTTGACGTTCTCGTTGGCAAAGCGCCACATAGCCGGATGCTCGATCGACGTATTCAGTTTGGCGTCGCCCTCCGTCTTGACCATCTCCGGCTTCATCGCCCAGATCCAGTGACGGCCCAGCGCCGAATCAGGCAGCTTGTATGGAACCAGCTTATCCACCATCAGCGAGTTCTTTGTGCCATCTACATCTAAGTCAAGCCTGTAACTGAAGTAGTGGTCGTGATCCACGGCATCCAGCCCGGGAGCCACCAGCTGGCCAAACTGCACTTCCTTGCCGTCAGTATCTTTGCCCGCCAAGCCTGCCGAAAGAGGCGAATCCGCGCGCTGATCCTTGACCGCCTTCACCTCAAGAATTCCAGTCGCACCCACGCCAACAACGATTGAAGCGTCCTGCTCAAATCGCCAGTCAAACAGATAGTCGTAATTACCCACCGTCGCAACTGTGCGAAAGACTAACTCTCTCGTCGGCCTCCCTGACACCGCATAGGTATCTTCATCCCAGTGCCGCCACGCTGGATCGCCCGACACGCGTTCAAACATGCAAGCTAGTTGCGGCCGGATGTACGGCGTCCCATTTTCGTGAAAGAACGTCCCGCTGAAAAACGTAGCCGACGCAGGGCAATCCACGCCCGCCAGCAGAGGCTTGATGATGCCGCCAGATCCCGTGTTGACAAAGTATTCGCCGGCATCCAGAAACACATGCGAGTTCCACGTCTCTTCCGGATCCTGGTACGGCACATACATCTCCGACAGGCCGCCTTCATACAGCACAGACCTTCGTTTGTCGCCATCCTGGTAGCTCACCAGGTTGACCACGGGTCCAACCCGCGGATCGAGACGAAAGCGGAAGCGCCAGTTCTGCCAGCTCACCTCGCCATCCTTGATTACAAAGCTGGGGCCTTCCGGTTGAGATGTAATAATCGGCTTCGTTCCAGGCAAGGCTGCTCCGCCATCCGCGTCATAGATGCTGGTCGTCGGCGGCATCGGCACAATCCCGTAATCGGAGAAGCGCGTGATCTTCTTCGCATTCATATCCACGACAAAAAAGATGCCGGGAATCTCGCGATCCCAGGCAAACTTCGCGTTTCCGGTATACGTGCACCCGCCCCAGCCGATGCGCCGGCCTTCTGTCTGCTCCGGCAAAGCCACATGTCCGGCCGGCGTTACGTAGCACGTAACCAGGCGAAGGTCGTTGATGCCTCGCTTCTTCAGCGCCTCCATCACCTGCGGATCTTTCTTCAGGACGTCGTCATATCCGTGCATCTCTGCTTCCGTGACAGGAGCCTGGTCTTTCTTCAATTCCGTATAGACTTCCAGCTTGCCGGTAGAGATATTAACCGTCGCTTCGTACGACTTTCCCTCCGTCAACAACACGGCATCCGCCTTGCGAACGATCGGCATTCCAGGCCTCCACACAAGTACATCAGCCTTGTCCGGTTCCTGTAGCAGGATGCTCGAAAAGATCGTTTTCTCACCCAGTTTGCCCGCATCGTTCAGAGTGTTATAGACCTTCCAGTATTCATCAGGCGTCATCGCATCAAGAGGATGATGTACGGCGGGTGGAAGCGCAAAGGAGGGCGCCAAAAGCGCGAGAAAGAAGGAGAAGAAATAAAGCCTACAGCGAGATACCACGCACAACCTCCGAAGAAAATCAAACAAGGGATGAAAAGACACCAGTGGGCAGGAACCCTGATCGCAAAAACAGGGAAACCGCCGCTCATCAGGAACTGCAAGATGCGTTCTGGAACGATTCGTCTAAAAATAAATCTGCAAAATTGAAGACACGGAAACCTCGGACTCAGGTACGGAGGGGAGCGTCCCTGGAGGCTTCCTCAGCGAGGAAATTTCTCCCTTTATCCGACACTTTTCATCTCAAGTCAAGAATTGTTTGTTAATTGTGAGATTATCGGGCTGGAATCTTCACTCGAAAACCAATCGCGTCACCACACTCAAAGCGCGCAGCGGGCATTCCGCATCACTTGGCCATGCGCGCGCGACACTTCGTCTCTCCAGGGGCAAATGACATTCAAGAAAGAAGATAGCCTCACCTCCAGGCTGGAAACGCAGAACACAACGCCTGCTCTCGAGCGGCCGCCTTTCACGCGCTGGCACCTGCTCACCATCTCTCTGCTGGCCCTCGGATACTCCGGCTACTACTTTTGCCGGTCAGATCTTTCCGTGGTCATGCCGCTGCTGATCAGAGACCTGGGGCAACACGGAATCTCCCCCAACGTGGCACAGGTCCGTCTTGGCCTCATCGCCTCGATCGGCGTCTTCGCTTACGCCATTGGAAAATTTTTCTTCGGCTCACTCGCCGACCTCTTTGGCGGCCGCAACAACTTTCTCGGCGGCATGGCAGGAGCAATTGCATTCACCCTGCTTTTCGCTGTGGGCGGAGCCTTTCCCATCTTCACCCTGGCGTGGATCGGCAACCGCGTCTTCCAGTCCGCGGGATGGGTTGGACTGGTCAAGGTTGCGTCGCGTTGGTTCTCGTACTCCGTCTATGGGACGGTGATGGGCGTCCTCAGCCTCAGTTACCTCTTTGGCGACGCGGCGGCGCGCGAGACGATGGCCCTTCTGCTCGGCGCCGGCATGGGATGGCGCGGCATTTTCTTCACCGGCGCCGGCCTGCTTCTCCTGCTGCTGATCGCCAACCTCATCCTGCTCAGAGAAACTCCGCAAGAACGCGGCCTCCCCGCTCCTCTAACGAATCCGCTGAATGTCTACGCCGACCCTAAGAAATCTTCCAACACTTCGCAGAAGTCCGGGCTCATCTATATCCTGCGTCCTCTTCTGGCCAGTCCTTTCTTCTGGATGGTCTGCCTGCTCTCGCTTGGCACTACGCTGCTGCGCGAAACTTTCAATTTGTGGACGCCCATGTACTTCAACCAGCATGTCGGCCTGTCCATATCGCTCGCCGCTCATGGCAGTGCCCTGTTCCCGCTCTTTGGCGGCGTGTCCGTCCTCGCTGCCGGCTACCTCAGCGATCGCCTGGGGCTGAACGGTCGCAGTCTCGTGCTCTTTGGCGGGCTCGCCTCAGGAACGGCCTGCCTTTTTGTCCTTGCTCAGATACCAAGCCATGGCAACCCATGGGTACCTCTTAGCCTGGTCACACTTTTCGGCTTTCTTCTCATGGGCCCCTATTCCTATCTCGCCGGTGCGATGTCCATGGACTTCGGCGGCGAAAAAGGCAGCGCCACCGCTGCCGGCATCATCGACGGAGTGGGTTACCTGGCCGGCGTCCTTTCCGGCGACACCATGGCGCGTGTCACCGTTACCTACGGTTGGCGCAAGGCCTTCGTCGCGCTCGCCGTGATATGCCTGTTCACCGCAGTGGTAGCTCTCGTTCTGGCCATCACCCAGCGTCGCGAAGCACAACTTCGCTTAAGAACAATGCAGGGCGCCACGGAGGCCGTATGACCGAACCGCAATTCCCAGACACACCGCAGGATGTCTTCGCCATGATGGAAGCTCAGGGCGGAGATTCCTATTTCGGCGAACCCGTGACCGTGCTCGAGCATTGCCTGCAGGCCGCGTTCTATGCCCAACAGTCGCACAGTTCTCCTGAATTGATCGCCGCCGCGCTTCTGCACGAC
>CAILBQ010000501.1 GCA_903832475.1 uncultured Acidobacteriota bacterium
ATGAAGAAAGAAATGGCCGAGTTCAACTCCGAAATCGCCAAGGCGCAACTCGACAGCCCTGAAATGAAAAAAGAGATGGCGCAGATGAGCGAAGAGATCGCCAAGGCCCAGCTCGATAGCCCCGAAATGAAGAAAGAAATGGCCGAGCTCAGTTCGAAACTCGCCGAACTGCAAAGCGACAAGTTCAAGAAACTCACCGAAGACATGAGCAAGAAAATCGACGCCGAAGTGCTTTCCGATCTCCAGGAAAAGTTCGGCGACATTCAGAGCTCCATCGGCGATATCCAGGGCAGCATCGGCGAGCAGATGGGCCAGTTCGGCGAAAAGCAAGGCGAGCTCGGCGAGCGCATGGGCCAGCTCGGTGAAGAAATGGGCCGCATCGGCGAACAGCAGGGCCGAGAAGCCGAGGAAGCCAGCCGCAAGGTGAAATCCCTGATCGACAAAGCCTACAAAGAGGGCAAAGCCAAACCCGTCGATCCCGAGTGAGTTGGCGGCAATCCAGTACCTTCTTCGCGGCAGCTCCGGCAGCAACGTACGGTTCGGGTGCCCCATCCTTGACCGCGTTTCGTGCGGACAAGGGTGGGACGGGGAGAGACCGCTGTTGTATAGCAGATCGAGAGCCGGTAAGTTGACAAGCCACTGAACCAGGCGTAGAACGTGGGCGTAATCTGCTGCGGTGCCAACCCGCTCCAGATCACGCTTTCTTTTTGCTCGCCGTCGCAATCCATGACTCGACCCATGCTCACGATTGCGCAATCCTGAAATGTGCGCGCCCCCTGCGCGCAGTCACGTCTCCCGCGTGATCAGCTGGAACACGATGGCTGCGCCAACGCCGATCGCGTTCTGATCAGCGAGGTACGCATGGACACTGAATTCATTCTCCCTTTGCGTGCTGCACAAACGCTTGCCTTGGTTCTTTTTGTCTCAACCCTTCCCGCGCTCGCTGCCAACTGGCACGTCGCAACATCCGGCGCCGACACTCCCACCTGCGGAGCCAGCATGGCCAACGCCTGCCTCACCATCCAGTACACGCTCGACAACCGCGCCCGCAACTACGATGTGGTGATCATCAACCCCGGCACCTACGCCGAAGCGCTCACGCTGCGAAAAAGTATCATCCTCAACGGAGTCAAACCCGGCCGGGTGATCGTGAACCCACAAGGAACCAGCACCGCAGTGACGGTGAATTCAGGCGTCACGGCAGAGCTCGAATACATGACCCTCACCGGCGGCGCCCAGGGAGGCGATGTCTTCTTCCCCGTCGGAGGCATCAACAACAACGGCGCGCTTGCGCTCTTCCAGGTTAAGGTGCAGGGCAATTCCTCCCAGCCGAATTCATCGATGTACACCCCTGGCATCGGCGGCATCCTGAATTCTGGAATTCTCAACATCTATGCCAGCACCATTTCCGGCAATTACGTTTCCGGAGGTTGTGATGATGTCGGCGGCATCCGCAATCTAGGCACGCTCTTCATGGACTACAGCACCCTCAGCAATAACTCCGCCGGCGGCGCGCCCTCCTGCTCCTCGGGCCCGGGCGGCATCATCGGATCGACCGACGGTTTATTCAACCTGGGCAACCTCACCATCGACACCACGTTGATCTCTGGAAACACCATCGCCACCAACGGCGGCTCGTTCACCATCACCCGCAGCACGCTAACTGGCGCGGGCACAGCCCTGGCGCTCTTTCAGCCCGCCACGCTCGTGAACAGCACCATCTCCGGCAACTCAACCGCCGTCAGCATGGTCAGCGGATTCTATGGCTATAACGGCCTGATCTCGCTCTTCAACAGCACCGTGTCGAACAACGGCGTCGGTCTCAGCGGCACAGGAAATTCCTTCATCAGCCTCCAAAATACGATCCTCGGCGGCAACGGGACAGATTGCGGCGGCTCCAGCCTCTACGGCAGCTACAACATCATTCAGAACGACAGCGGATGCACCATGCTCAGCCCCACCGACAACCTGCTCGGCATCTCGCCCAGTCTCGGCCCGCTACGCTACAACGACGGCCCTACACCCACCATGATGCCCCTTGTTGGTAGCCCTGCCATCAATGCCGGTACACCGGGCGGCTGCACTGATGAGAACAATCATCCGCTCACGACCGATCAACGCGTGCTCCCTCGCCCCTCGGGAGGTGCCTGCGACATCGGCGCGGTCGAAGTCCAGCCCAATGACCCAGGCCGCTACTGAATCAGGCATGCATCTTCAAAGTCGCAAGCTCTTTGCAAGTGCGACGCCGGTCACCGAATGCCTTCGGTGGCCGGCGTATACTCCTCAGCCATGCTGGCAGTCCTCAATGGATCGGGCTTTTCCCTCGCCGCGTTTCTTGAAAACACCACCACCCTCACCGTTGTGGTCGCCTTCGCCGGCTATCTCGCCACCATGATGAGCGCCCGCATGCTGGCCCGCCGCCGCGACAAGCTGGACCTGGTCAACCGGCGCCTCAACGAGTTCTATGGCCCGCTCTACGTCGCTTCCCAGGCGGGCCACATCGCCTATCGCTCTCTTCTGAAAAAACAGGGCAAGACCCAGACCCATCCCATCACCGACGAAGACCTAAAGGAATGGGTTCTCTGGATGACCACCATCTTCATGCCGCTCAATGACGTTCGCGAGAAGATCATCATCGAGAAGGCCTACCTCATCATCGAAGAGCAAATGCCGCACTGCCTGCTCGAATTCGTAACTCACGTGGTGGGCTACAAGGCCGTCATGGCGAAGTGGCAGGAAGGCAACTTCACCGAACGCCGCTCCACCATCGGCTGGCCTCCCGAATTCGACGGCTACGTCCAGCGCTCCTACGAAGCGCTCAAAGCGGAACAAACCCGCCTGCTCCACGCCGCCACTTGGCGCTTGTACCAGAGAATCCGCCGCAAACATTCTCCTGGTTCTGTATTCCGACACTGAGTGTCTGAGCGATAATCGAGTCAGCAAAAGCGATCAGGATACCGAGTTGGCGAATCTGAAGAGTATGTCGTTACCGGAACGAACCACGGCTGTCGTGGCAGCAGTATCAGGGCTTCTCTTATTCGCACTTTACTGGCACTACTTCAAAACTTGCCCGGAAACTCCTGACGTTTCCACCGGTCATGTCTACCCACTCGACAATCGCGGACATTTTCTATATTTAACGTTGATGCAGTTTCGCATATTCGACGCGAATTTAGCTCTGATGTTCTTAAGCATCGTATGCACCGCCGTTGCTAGATTCCTCTCGAGGCGAGGCCAGAAACCATAGTCCTCCTTCTCGTGGAGGGAAAATCTCGGGTTCAACCTCGACTCTCTTGAAACCCGAGACCATGCCTCAAGATTATTGGCGATACGTTTCTGGCTTGTAAGGCCTTTCGACCTAAGCGCACACGTAAGGGGCCGCCCTACGTCGCAACTCGGCGACCCTGGCGCAGTATTATCCATCGCAAACGCGCAAAAGCCTAGCCCTTCTCAGCAGCCTTCTTCTTCAACGGATCGCCAAACAGCACCAACCCAAACCAGACAGCGAATACCACGTACACCGCGGCCGCCGCAAGAATCACCGGCGACCGTCCGGCCCCAAAAGCAGCCTTCCCTAGCGCCGACGCCATGATCCCGAAGTGCAGAAAATTTCCCATCGCAATCGGCCGCCCATAGATGCCGCCAATCAAGCTCACCCGCGCCATCCAGTTCATCATCGCGAATCCAAGGTACAGCCCACCCGCAGCCTGCACCAGCAGGACCACCATGGGCTGCGCCGATCCACCGATGCGCACGATCACTTCCTGCGGCGCAAAGGTCAACAGCAACCCAAGCACCATCATTACCGCAGCACTCAACAACATCAGAATTCTAGTTTGCATATCGAAGCTTCAAGCATACGATATGCGTCCTCGCAGAAGACAAAAAGCAGCCCCGGCACAAGACCAGGGCTGCTCCATGCAACAACAGATGCGGCTAGTACCGATACGTATCCGGCTTGTAGGGCCCTTCGACCGGTACGCCGAGATAATCCGCCTGCTTCTTGGTAAGCGTCGTCAATTTCACGCCGATCTTTTCGAGATGTAGCCGTGCTACTTCCTCGTCGAGATGCTTCGGCAGCACGTACACACCGATCTTGTAGCTGTCCCGCTTCGCCCACAGATCCAGCTGCGCCAGCGTCTGGTTGGCAAAGCTGTTCGACATCACAAAGCTCGGATGCCCAGTCGCGCAGCCCAGGTTCACCAGCCGGCCCTCGGCGAGCACGAAGATCGAGTGCCCGGCCTTTCCTGAAGTGCCAGGGAAGTTGTACTGGTCCACCTGCGGCTTGATGTTGATCTTCTCCACGCCCTTTTCGTTGTTGAGCAGATCGATCTGGATCTCGTTGTCAAAGTGGCCGATGTTGCAAACAATCGCCTGGTCCTTCATGTGCTTCATGTGCTCGAGCGTGATGATGTCCACGTTGCCCGTGCAGGTCACATAGATATCGCCGCGACCCAGCGTGTCTTCGATGGTCGTCACTTCAAACCCTTCCATCGCCGCCTGCAATGCATTGATCGGGTCAACCTCTGTCACAATGACGCGAGCGCCCATCCCGCGCAGCGAGTGCGCCGAACCCTTGCCCACGTCGCCATAGCCGCAGATCACGGCAACCTTGCCGGCCACCATCACATCGGTCGCGCGCTTGATGCCGTCGGCCAGCGACTCGCGGCATCCATACAGGTTGTCAAACTTCGACTTGGTCACCGAGTCATTCACGTTGATGGCCGGCACCAGCAGCTTGCCCTGCTCCATCATCTTGTAGAGGCGATGCACACCCGTCGTCGTCTCTTCCGAGACGCCGCGCCACGCCTTGGCCACGGTGTGCCAGTGCTGCGGATCCTCGGCAAATACCTTCTTCAGCAGGTCCTTGATGACCGCCTCTTCGTGGCTGCCGGAGGGGCTGTCGACCCACTTGTCGCCATTCTCCAGCTCATAACCCTTGTGAATCAGCAGTGTCACGTCGCCGCCATCGTCGACCACCAGCTCAGGCCCCTTGCCGCCCTTGTGCGCCAGCGCCTGGTACGTGCACCACCAGTACTCTTCGAGCGACTCGCCCTTCCAGGCAAACACCGGCACGCCCGCCGCGGCAATGGCCGCCGCCGCATGGTCCTGCGTCGAAAAAATGTTGCAGCTCGCCCAGCGCACATCCGCGCCAAGGCTCACCAGCGTCTCAATCAGGACCGCTGTCTGGATCGTCATGTGCAGCGAGCCGGTGATGCGCACGCCCTCGAGCGGCTTGCCCGCCGCGTACTTGTTGCGAATCGACACCAGGCCTGGCATCTCGTGCTCGGCAATGCTGATTTCCTTGCGGCCCCAGTCGGCCAGGGACATGTCGGCGACTTTGTAATCCGTGGTTGCGACTTCGAGTGTTGAAGTTGCCATGCTGTATCTCCTTATATCGTTACATCGTGATATATTGATTCGTATCAGATCCGCCTTATGACGTCAATCATCAAAACCCTGCGCGTCCTCGCCGATCCAAACCGGCTCCGCATCCTGTTGCTCCTGCGCAACGAAGAGCTTTCCGTCGCCGAATTGCAGGAAATCCTCGCCATGGGCCAAAGCACCATCTCCACCCACCTCGCGCAACTCCGTCAGGCTGAACTCGTCGAAGACCGCCGCGCCGGCAAAAACAGCCTCTACAAGCTCAGTATGGATGCCGATCCTGCGCTGTTGGAAGGCCTGCTATCCCAGGCGCAGCAAGAAATTCCCGAATCGGCACCCGATCAGCTCGCCATGCGCCGCGTCGTCAAAAAACGCCAGGACAAGATGCGCAGCTTCTTTGACTCCGTCGCCGGCCGCTTCGGCAAGGATTACGTCCCCGGCAAAAGCTGGAAAGGCGTCGCCGAAGCCTTCCTCCACCTCATGCCGCCCATGATCATCGCCGACCTCGGAGCCGGCGAAGGCGCCTTCGCCCTCCTCCTCGCCCAGCGCGCCACCCAGGTCATCGCCGTCGACAACTCCGCCAAGATGATCGAATTTGGCCGCGAAGAAGCCCTCCGCCACGGCCTCAAAAACGTCGAATACCGCCTCGGCGATATGGAAGAAGTTCCCATCGACACCGCTACCGTCGACTTGGTCTTCTTCTCCCAGTCCCTGCACCACGCCCTGCATCCCGACCGTGCCGTGCAGGAAGCCTGGCGCATCCTCAAGCCTGGCGGCCGCATCATCCTCCTCGACCTGGTCAAGCACCGCTTCGAAGAGGCCCGCGAACTCTACGCCGACGAGTGGCTCGGCTTCAGCGAAACCGAGCTCGAGTCCATTCTCGAAAAAGCCGGCTTCCGCTCCATCCAAACCTCGGTTGTCCACAAAGAGCCCGAAGCTCCCTTTTTCCAGACGCTGCTCGCCGTAGCGGACAAGGCCGTCGC
>CAILBQ010000502.1 GCA_903832475.1 uncultured Acidobacteriota bacterium
AACGCGGTCGGATTGATGTCATCATCAGCAACGCGGGATACGGCCTTTTCGGTGCCGCCGAGGAAATCAGCAACGCCGAAGTCGAGCATCTGATCGGCACCAACCTAGTCGGTCCCATTCATCTGATCCGAGCCGCCCTCCCCCACCTGCGAGCCCAAGGCGGTGGCCGTGTGATCCAGATCTCCACTTATGGCGGGCAAGTGGCGTTCGCCGGAAATTCCCTGTACCATGCATCCAAATGGGGCATCGAGGGATTCGTCGAATCCGTCGCCCAAGAAGTCGCCCCTTTCGGCATCGGCATGACCATCGTCGAGCCCGGCGGGGCACGCACGGAATTCCGCTACGGCGGCGCCCGGGTGGCAAAGGCCCTGCCGGCCTACGAGAACACGCCCGCAAGGGCTTTCATGAAGATGCTCGATCCGAAGAACGGTCTTGCACCGGGCGACCCCGTGCGGATGGCAGCGCGCATCATCGAGAGCGCTGACGTGGAGCCGGCTCCGATGCGCATGGTACTAGGTTCCCTGGCGCTGGAGAGCACTCTTGCGACGTTGCGCAAGCGCGTTGCTGGCTTCGAGGCGCAAGCTGAGTTGGCCGCTTCAACGGACTTCCCGCCGGGTTCATGACGCACTCCGATTGGCTGGTTAGATTCAGGCTCCTCTCGGTGGCAATGCCGCGGCGACACCCGCCTCCGTCACGCCGGGGGCGTAGGAGAGTTGCCTGGAGGAGCGGGCCTGCCCTAATCTGGACGCCTTCCCTTATGCCGGTGCCCGCACATACCTCTGCCGATTGGCTCGACCGGTACGCTGCTGGAGTCCGCATTGCCTCTGGCAAGGGTCCGGCATGGCAGGGTGTGCGTCTGGCGGTTATGGCGCTACCCGCCAAAACAGAGCCATTTATTATGCCGGCGGTAACGGAACCTTTCATCGCTTGGATCAGCTCGGGTGAAGCGGAGGCGGAGGAGCGTGAAGGCGAAGGTCCTTGGCTCAAGACGCAGCTCAAGCGAGGTTCGCTCTACCTGACGGCCGGCGGCGCCTCATACGAGTTTCGCTTTCGGACACTGACTCCTGAGCCGTTCGAAGTGGTTCTTGTGCTGCTGAGCCTGCCACTTTTCCAAGAGGGGCTCCTGGAAGTATTCGGGAAAAATGCAGCCAACGCGCGGTTGCGGGAAATCTCCGGATTCGAGGACGCGGCCTTGACGGGCCTACTCCAGCAGCTCAAGGACGAGGCGGTGCGCAAGTCGGCCAGCGGCCTCTTTGTGAGGGGAATCGCCCAGGCGGTTGCTGTTCATCTGGCCCGCAACTATGCTTTGCTCGACTCAACGATGCAGGGTGAGAGCCCCGCGTTACCGGGCTACAAGCTGCGGCGAATCACCGAATGGATGGCGGAGCATTTAGCCGACGAATTCAGCCTACCAAGGCTCGCGGGGATGGCTGGCTTAAGCGAGTTTCACTTTAACCGGCTCTTTAAGAGAGCAACTGGAACTCCGCCGTCCCGCTATCAGATCAAGCTTCGAATCGAGGCTGCGCAGCGTTTGCTGCGCGAAACGAGCAAGAGCGTCATCACTGTTGCGAACGAGGTCGGGTACTCGAATCCGAGCCACTTCGCCCAGGCCTTTCGGAAAGAGACGGGACTATCGCCTCGCGATTACCGACGCGACCGCTGATCGGAGTTTTTTCTTTCTCGTTTACGACTCGTGCGTAG
Source organism: uncultured Acidobacteriota bacterium (assembly GCA_903832475.1). Lineage (GTDB taxonomy): Bacteria > Acidobacteriota > Terriglobia > Terriglobales > Acidobacteriaceae > Acidicapsa. Next base: position 1,702 of record CAILBQ010000502.1, read on the forward strand.
GCGCAGGGTTTCCCGAACCATGTCGTAATCCTCAAGGTTACGAACGTAACCTTAAAGGAGTCATCATCTAAGCAGTCCAAGAGGATTATGGCTTCAATGAGCTCAAGCTTTCGGACCTTTCAATTCTGCGGACGCGGCCATCTCCGCCGCGACGAAGCGGGTGAAATCGCCGATGTCATGGCGAACCGACGCATTTTCCAGCGCAGCCATGTAGGCTCGGCGATGCTCCACTCGGATGACGGTCCAGGGAAAGCCGCCCGAAGCTAGAAAGGCATTCAGGATGAACCGGCCGATCCTGCCATTGCCGTCCGAATAGGGGTGAATATAGACAAAGAGGAAATGCCCGAGGACCGCCCGCACGCCGGCGGAAGGTTCGGCGGTGAGGAGCGCAAACAGCGTGTCCAGCAAGTCCGGCACGGCCTCGTGAGGCGGCGGTACGTGCTCAGAGCCCCGGATGAAAACCGGACGGTTGCGGTAGCCAGCGAGTGCGTAGGCGGGCAACACTCCTGCTTGGACAGAG
>CAILBQ010000503.1 GCA_903832475.1 uncultured Acidobacteriota bacterium
ATCTGGTCGCTCGTCCTGCCGCCCAACTCGTTGCTCATGCTCAAACGGCTCGCCGCCACCGACGCCGCGGCCTTCCGCATCTCCGATAGCCTCTGGGCGCGCATCGTCTATGACTTTCTGCTCGCCTATCGGTTGCGCACCATCAACCGCGGCCACCTGCTGGGTGCGTTGACACCGCTCTACCTGGCATGGGTAGCAAGCCACATTAACATCATTGCGTCGGGAACGGAATCGGAACGGCACATTGAAGCAGTTGCTGCGGCCTTTGAAGCGGAGAAGCCGTATCTGGTGTCTCGATGGCGCTGGCCGGACCGGTTTAATCCGTGAGCCTGGCATCGCCATTCCGCTAGAAGAAGGCCGTAGATTTTTTCAGCGAACGATTCGATTCGACAAAGTTGACTGGTAAGAGTTGATCCAAGGGAGTTCGTCCTATGACATCCATATTTGCCACTTTGATTCAAACTGATCCCGCTCAGAGTTTGCCGCTTCAGAACGTAACTCCGGCGTATTCGAACAACACTTCGATCTGGCATCACATGTCGGACGCCCTATTTCAGTCTCTGTATCGGGTGCTGTCGCTGCTGGTGGCGATCCTGCCGGGAATTCTGGCGTTCTTTGTGGCGCTGGCGGTGTTCACCGCGCTGGGTATGGGGATTTCGGCGCTGCTGCGGCGAGGGTTGACCGCGCTCAAATTCGATGACCGCATGGCGCGCGACCGGGTGAGCGTAGACTGGACGCCTTCGAGTTCGCCGACGGCGCTGATTGCGCGGGGATCGTTCTGGGCGTTCGTGCTGTTGGGATTGATCATCGGCGTTTCTGCTTTCGACGCTTCCTATGCGACAGGCACGACGCTGCCGATTTCCCTGCTGCCGTACCTCACCCATGCAGTGGGAGCGATCCTGGTATTGCTGGTGGGCAATCTGATTGCCCGCTTCCTGGCGCGAACCGTGCTGATTGGCGCGGTCAATGCGCAACTGCAGTACGCGCGGTTTCTTTCGCTCGGCGTGAAGTGGCTGGTGCTGGTACTGACGGCAGCGATGGTGCTGGACCACTTACAGATCGGCGGCAACGTCGTCGAGCTGGCCTTTGGAATCCTGTTTGGGGGGATCGTACTCACGCTCGCGCTGGCGGTGGGATTGGGTTCTCGCGACCTGGTGAGCCGCTCTCTGGAGAGTCATGTGGAGCGTACTGGGGACCGCGTAGGAATGCCTCCCGTGCCGCCTGCCGGGAGTCATGGAGAAACGCTGCGGCACTTCTAAGTAGAATGTCTCCCAAAGCAGCGGATGAAAGATTTCGATGACGCTTTTTGTGTTTACCGTGCTGGTATTCGTCACGTCCTTGTTTGCCGGGCTGCTGGGAGCAATGACGGGGCTGGGCGGCGGCGTGGTGATTGTGCCGGCGCTGGTTCTTCTTTTCAGGGTGGATATGCGATACGCGATGGGCGCGTCGCTGGTGTCGGTAATTGCGACGTCGTCAGGGGCCGCGGCCGCGTATGTGCGCGACGGACTCTCGAATATTCGCATCGGCATGTTTCTGGAAATCGCCACTACGCTGGGAGCCTTGTTTGGGGCCTACCTGGCGACGCGGGTTTCGACCCATTCTATTGCCATCGTATTCGGCATCGTGCTGCTTTATTCGGCGTTCGCCTCTTTTCGCGGACGAAAGAAACTGGAAGCTGTCACGAAGCCGAATCCGTTGGCGGTTCGGCTGAAGCTGGAAGGTGATTTTCCGTCGAGCGAATCGCTTCCGAGCGGCTCAATGCAGGCGGGTGGAAGCGCGCATTATTCGGCGCAACGGATTCCGTTGGGGTTCGGCATCATGTTTGGCGCTGGGACGCTGTCGGGTCTGCTGGGCATTGGGTCCGGAGCCGTTAAGGTACTGGCCATGGATCAGGCAATGAAGCTGCCTTTCAAGGTTTCGACGACCACCAGCAACTTCATGATTGGGGTGACGGCAGCGGCCAGCGCGGGTATTTATCTGTCGCGCGGGTACATCGATCCAGGCATTGCCATGCCGGTGATGCTGGGGGTGCTGATCGGCTCTCTGGCAGGATCGAGGCTGCTGGTGCGTACGCCGGTTTCGACGCTCAAGATGGTATTTGCACTGGTGATCGTTGCCCTGGGCGCGGAGATGATCTACAACGGCGTGGCGGGACGGATCTGATGACAACTTATACAGATCGGGCCATGGAAAGCGCGATTGGCAGAATGTTGCGCATCGGGGTTGCGATCTCTGCCGGCACAGTGCTGATCGGAGGCCTGATCTACCTGAGCAGTGCGGGTACGGCGGTGCCGGATCGTCATCATTTCACGCGTGAGAAAGTGGTGTTTGATAGCTTTGCGGGAATTCTGCGCGGGGTCGGCAGTTTGAATGCCGCCAGCATCATCCAGCTAGGACTTCTTCTCTTGATTGCAACGCCGGTAATTCGTGTCGTGTTTTGTGTTGTGGGTTTTGCGCGGCAGCGCGACTGTTTGTATGTGACTGTCAGCGCGATTGTGCTTTTGATCCTGCTCTACAGCCTGTTTCAATACGGAGGTTGAACCAGCCCGATGCATTGCGCTCATGCCACGGAGCTCGTGCTTCAAGCGGGCTGCACTCCCGGCGGGTCCACGCGCAGAGAGTCGACTGCCTGGTCAATCACGGTGCGAACCGGGGGAGCCTTCCGCAGAGCTGTGCTACGAGCCGACCATGGAACCCATGGAGCGCGTACCGGCCTTGTCGAGGAACAGCCGCATGCGGAGTGCCTCGGCGCGCTGCACGGCAACCAGGCGAAGATGGCGGCGCATATGATCTTCATTGTCGATGGACATGGAGTTGAGTTCGTCGGTGACGGCGTCCCGTTCAAGCCTCTCGATACGTTCCTCGATCATGCGTCGAAAACGGGGACTGATTTCATAGACATTTGCGACTGGGGTATTAGTGTTCATACGTGCTCCAAGCAATCCCAGGAAACGTGTCCCACTTTTTTTGATCGGGAACTGAAGTTTCTGTGTCATGAGCCGATAATACGATCAGTCGCTTCAGGACGCTAGAGTACGTGTTCCAGAACGATAGTTTTCGCTGGAAAAAAGCTGTCCTGAAATGGAACAGCTCGGTCGGAGCCGTCGTTGTACGAACTATTCTTCGGGTGCCAACGCGTAATATCCCTTGCGAACTTGGACCTTTAAGTCGTCCGTTTTGCCGTCGCTCTTGGGATCCGCCTTGCAGGAGACGGCGATTTTGCGGTAGGTGCCGTCGGCCTTTTCGTTGGTGGGAGTGTAGGAAGCGACGTACTGGGTGCGCAGCTCATCTTCAATCTGCTGGAAGGCGGCTTCGAGCTTTTTGCCATTGTTGCCGACGTTGATCATGCGACCGCCGGTTTCGTCTGCCATCTTTTTCAGGGCGAAATCGCCGGAATATCCGAACCCGCCATAGCCGTACATGCCGCGGTCGGCGAGCAGGATTCCGTAGATGATGACGTTGGCCTTTTGGGCGGCTTCGATAGCGGCCTGGATCTTGTGGACGCTGCCCTGATCTTCACCGTCGGTGAGGATGATCATGGCCTTGCGGCCGGTTTCGCGGCTCAACTTTTCATTGGACGCGAGATAGACGGCGTCATAGAGGAGAGTTCCCTTAGGGTCGCCGTGGACGGGAACCGGACCGGTGCCGATGCCGGGCACGCCTGCTGCGCCGTTGCCGGCTGCCGTGTTGATTTCGGCCTTATCCATGGCTTTCTTGAGCAGGCGCGGACTGTTGGTGTAGTCCTGGAGCAGGTCGACGTCGACGTCAAAGCTGATCAGGAACGCCTCATCCTTGCTTTTCAGGACCCGGGTGAGGAAGTCGGAGCCGAATTCCTGCTCAAGGGGAAGGACGCGCTGCTGGCTGCCCGAGGTATCGAGCAGGATGCCGAGGGTCAAAGGCTGATTGGTTTCTGCCTGGAAATTTTTGAGCTTCTGGAGCTGTTTGTCTTCTTCTACGGAACAGTTTTCCTTGCCCAGGTGGGGAACGAGCATCCCGTTCTTGTCTTTCACGGTGAAGAACAGGTTCACCAAGTTGACCTGGACGTTCAGGGTGGTGACCGGCTCGTCGCTGTCTTCGGCCGGCTTTGGCGGCGGCGCGTGGCTGATGGGGGAGGCGTCCGGCGAGGGGGCCAACTGCGCCTGTAGGGCGCGAGGACCGGCGAAAGTGACGGCAAGCAGAAAACCCATTCCCAGAACGGTCCGGAGGGGCAGCATTCGGCGATTCACGTCCGGTATGAAGGGGGAAACGAGCATCGTAGACTCCATGATGGGTAGACGCATCCTAGACCCTAGAGGGAAGCATATCGCAAGCAATGGAGACCAGTTGCGGGCTGCCGCGTCTGATACTCTGACCCATGCGATCGATTTTGTGAGATTTCTCCGCTTGCGATCGAGCACTTTGGTACTTTTTGGCGAGCCGCAGCGACTTTGCGGCAAAGGAAAATCAGTGAATCGTCGTCGAACTCTGACAATCAGCGCTCTGCTCCTGGGATTGCCGCTGGCAATCGGGCTGACGCCTCCGTTCGTTCAAGTTGAAGCGCAGTCCACGCAGCAGGCGCCGCATCCGGATGTTCCCGACGCCCCTACGCCGCAGGCTCCTAAGCCGATGTCGGATATGAAGGACCAGGTGACCCCGGGAATTGGGTCGCAGCCGAGCCAGACGACGGCTCCCGACTCGCCGGCATCGTCTTCGGGATCATCGGCCGACACGCAGACACCGCCGCCCTCATCGCAGCCTCCAGCGTCGACCGCACCGGACAACTTTCAGACGACCCCACCGGAAATCCCGGAAGCAGGAAAAGGTGCGGACGAGGCAATGACCGTAATTCGGAGCTCGACGACAGCGGTTGAAGTTCCCGTCACCGTGAAGGACTCCAAGGGCCAGCTTGTGGGCGGCCTAGATTGGCGCGACTTTCGGGTCTTTGAAAACAATCAGCGCCAGCCTATTCGGTATTTCACCGTCGATCCGTTTCCGCTTTCAGTCGCTTATGTCATTGATCAGAGTGTGACGGCCGATGTGATGGCCAAGGTGAATACGTCGCTAGGCGCGATTCAAGGCGCTTTGGCCCCGTATGACGAGGTCGCTGTTTTCAGCTACAACAATGGCGCTAAAGAATTGACGGGTTTCACGGGCGCGCAGACGAATCGGCTGACGGCCGTGCTGGCGCTGGCTAAGGCGACTGGACGCGAAGAGGGAGTTCCCGTGAATTCGGGACCGCTCGCTGGCTGCAGCATCAGCAGCAACGGTCAGTGTGTCGATCCGAACCTGCAGGTGGGCCGTAGCGCGGGGAATAACGAATTCATGAATATCCCCAAGGAAATTCATACCTTGAACGACGCGATCCTGCGGGCAGCCGTCGCGCTTTCGACGCGTCCCACCAATCGCCGACGTGTGATTTATGTTGTTTCGGACGGCAAGGAGTACGGCAGCAAGGCGACCACCAAGCAGGTGATCCAGTATCTGCAAGGGCACAATATCGCGGTGAATGCAACGCTAGTGGGGGACTCGGCGCGCTGGGGCGAAGGCTACCTGAGCCGCTTCCACATTCCCTTCCAGATGAACGATAACGTATTGATCCGGTACGCGCATGAGACCGGCGGCGCCATTGATGCCGAGCGCAATGCGAATGGTATGGAAAAGAGCTATCAGTTGCTTGCCGAACAGTCGCGTCGTCAGTACACGCTGGTGTATTACAGCCACGAGCCGGCCATCGACGGCAAGTACCGCTCAATCGAAGTGCGCGTCGACCGGCCCAATGTGGATGTGACCGCCAAACGCGGCTACTACCCAACGGCTCAGGACGCTCGCTAAGAGTGTTTTCCGTTCTGCCAGCCGCCAGCCCCCTCCTGTCCGTGGGGCTGGGGCTGGTGGCAGCGACGACCTGGGGCGGTTCGGATTACGCGGGTGGCATCGGCGCGCGGCGGTGGCCGGCGTTACTGGTAGTCGTCTCCGGACATGTCGTGACACTGGTCATCCTGCTGGCGATCTGTCTTGCCAGCGGAATCCCGATTTCTCATCGAACAGAATTTTTGGAGGCAGCACTTGGCGGCCTGGAAGGGTCGCTGGCGCTTGGCCTGTTTTACCGTTCGCTGGCCATGGGCGCCATGGGGCTGACGGCGGCTCTGACCGGGCTGCTTACGGCGCTGGTGCCTGTTCTCTACGGGTTGTGGAGTGAAGGACTCCCTGCGCCGCTGGCGATCGCCGGACTGCTGCTGGGGATTCTGGCGATCTGGCTGATCGCGCATTCCCCCCGGCTGGACAAGACGCGCTATGCTACGCCTGCCCGGGCGCTGGTCTATGGCGCCATTGCCGGTATCGGTTTCGGATTGCAGCTCATTTTGTTCAAGCTGTCTTCTGCGGGAGGCATACTTTGGGCGCTGACGGCGGCCCGCGTCGGGGGGGTGTTGGGGCTGGTCGCGGTCTTGCTGCTTTCCTGGCCGCGAGATGGGAGGAATCGTCCTGTCTGGAAAGGTTTCTGGCGGATTGGGATCGTCGCGGGCGCGCTGGACACCGTGGGGAACGTTGGCTACATCCTGGCCGCGCACAAGGGAAGGCTCGATCTGGCGGCGATTGTATCTTCTCTCTACCCGGGATTCACGATCCTGCTGGCAGCACTCTTGCTGCGAGAATGGCCGAGTCGCCGACAGACCCTGGGGATGGCCGTGGCGCTGGCCTCGGTGGTGCTGTTGAGTCTTTGAGGAGCCGCCGCACGTCCGAGCGACCGGATTGAGGTAAGAGACAGAATCTGATTGCTGGGGGACGAGCCGAATAATGAGCGGAGCACTCATTCGATGGCGTCAAGCGGACGCGCCGCCCGGCTGTCAGTAGAGGGGCGTATTCGATCTATTTAGGTTCGATGGGCGTCGAAACCGGCTGCACCGGAGCTGCGGTTTGCTGCTGAACCGGGGGTGTTACGGTGTGGCTCTGTACCGGCTCATTGCCCCCGGCGTTCTTGATGCCGTCCTTAAAGCCTTTGAGGCCTTCGCCGAGTCCCTTGCCCAGTTCTGGAAGACGCTTTGCGCCGAAAAGAACGAATACGATTAGACCAATCACCAGCAGGTGTGTTGGCTGAAAAAGTTCACCCATAATACGATCCTCCGCGGAGTCTTCCCCGCCGCTCTCCGGTCGCTTTCGACGGAGAGGCTTGTCAAAAGTATTGTCGCACAAACACCAAAGCGCTCGTGTGATCCGAAAGATGCAAACCCACGTGACCGGCACAGGAAGTACGCGAGATGGCTGCCTTTGGATGTGCCGCGAGGTTCCATGCCCTCAGGATGCCCGAGTCTAATTGACCTGTGCGGGTTTGCCAAGGCGTTCGGTCACCATATCGAAGAAGGCGGCAATGCTTTCCGAATCGCCCATGGTGATGCGCCGGTAGACTTTCATCAGGGGAAAAAGCCGCGAGGAGCGAACTTCAACGGCGGGGACGGCGGCCACCCCTCCGGGATACTGGGTCATCTCCCAGCTGCCAGCGTAGCGACGGCGCAGAACCTCGCCCAGGTAGCTGCCCCAGAGCTTGACCTCGTAGTCATAATCGAGTTCGGCCTTGTCTGCTAATTCGGAGAGAACGGCTTCAAAGGCGACCATGGAGTCGGCGTTGTAGTCCAGGCGCTGACGGTACTCCTCCCGCGCAATGACTACAGCGGCTGCGGCGTACGCGGCCATCATGGCGTCTAAGTCAGGGAACGTAGTTTCTTCCAGTTTGGTTCGCCTTGCATCTGACACCACTTCAGATTATTCCTCTGTGGGAAAATTCCCAATCCCGTTCCATCCGGTTGCATCTGATTCGTATTGGCTGTACTACAAGAATAGAGGTTGATTTTCCCATGCGGCGTTTCTTGTCTCGAAAGTTCATGCGTTTCCCTTTGACTGTGCTGGTTTTCCTGGGCATGGCAATCAACCAGGCACCGGCTTTTTCGGCGACCCCGGATATTTACCCGGCTCCAGAACAGGCGAAGCTAGACCTGGCGGCGGCTTTGAAATCGGCAGCGGCTGGACACAAGCGCGTCATCCTGGATTTTGGCGGGAATTGGTGCGGCGACTGCCATGTGCTGGACATCTACTTCCACGATCCGGCAAACAAGCCGATTCTGGACGCGAATTACGTGCTGGTGCACATCAACATCGGGCACATGGACGAAAATCAGTCGATCGCCGAGCGATACCAGGTGCCGCTGGCAAAAGGTGTTCCCGCTCTCGCGGTGCTGGACGAACACGGCAAGCTGATGTACAGCCAGAAGTCCGGAGAGTTTGAAGCCATGCGTCGCATGGAGTCGAGCGCGGTGACCAGCTTCCTGATTCAGTGGAAGCCGGTCAAGCCTGGCTGCAGTGCGGTGCAGGTGAATTGCTAGGGCTTTAGGGCGCCAAAACGGTAGAGAATCCGCATGCTTTGACGTGACCGGTCACCCGTGCGCTCGACGTGACAGGCGCGACGGAAAGCAGGTGCAGATCAAGGCCCGCAAGGCTGGCCATCGCATCGATAGCGCGTCTTTCATGTAGCAGCGTTGACTGGTAGGGTATTTCGCCGATGATGATGAGCGATCCTCCCTTGTTAACGTTGGCTTTCAGATATTCCTGCTGAGGCTTGGAGATGCCGTGAAACTGCGCCGACTTGACTCCGCTGTAGGTTAGCCGATGCAGGTTGGCGGCTGACGGGGTCAAGGGAGCGTCAGAGCCACCCAGCATGCCTTGCGTGATGGGAACCAGCCGGTGCGACGTCCACGCGGAGAGCTGGCCGCCAACTCCGAGCGAGACTTCCCACGCGTGGCTGAGGCGCCGGCCAGACTTGACCTTATGATTGGTCGCCGGGATAGAAGCGACCGGGAATGGTTTGGTCTTGCCGGTCTGCTCGAGTTCAATCGAATAGCTGTGTGCGTCCAGAAGGGAAAACACTTCGGCGGTCGGCCAGCGTTCGCAGAGGGGATTGTCCAGTTCGGCATCGGAGAATCGGACGCCGGGAAGAAATGCGGCGCCGACCGGGTGTCCGTTGCGTGGCGAGTACACCTCTACCGAAACGATATTGCCGCGCTCGGAGGCAGGCACAAACAGCAGAGGTCCCGAGAAGATGATGTCGAGTGTGGCACCTTTGCTGGATGTCTTGGGTTTTGACTTGGTGCCGCTCTTCGCGGCAGACTTACTCCCGGCCATGTTGCCTTCTTTCTGTTGAAATATTCTCCGTCTCGGTGACATAGTAAGCGGCCCAGTAATACGGAGAGTTATCGTGGGATTGCATGGATTGTAACTTTCTTGCGTCGGAAAGTGCTACGGAAACACTCTTTCCTCGAGCCAGGTTGCCGTAAAAGGTATCCATAAAGGGAACAGCCGCGCTAGAATCAATCTGCCATCGGGTTGCGACGACATCCGGCACGCCCAGAGCTCCCAGGGTTTCGACAATATCCTGTGCCGGAGAATTCCAGGAAGCGTCGTGCCGGCCGGTGGCGCAGGCAGACAACACGGCGAGCTTGCAGGAGAGCGGCGGATGGCGGCGAAGGAAGGCTCCATCGATCCAGGGCGCTCGATCGTTCGAAGACGCGGAGGCCAGCAACAACTCTGTGCCCTTTCGGTTTTGGACTGCGTGGCCTGCGAAGTGGAGCATGCTGGCGGAGTCGAGGGCTTGCGCTACCTGGTAAGCGGTAGCATGCTTCCCGACAAGCAGTTCGGGTGCGTGTGCATATCGACTTACAGTCCTGGCTTCTTCCATCGCTTCGGGAAGCGGCGGTTCTCCCGCCTGCGCGACGGATGCCCCGATGATGAGTTCTTTCTCACCTTCATTTCCATAGTGAGTTTGAGCATGGGGAACCGCGAGGATCGAGCGAAGCTCAGCGATGGGATAAGCCAATCCGAGGGGTCCCTTCGGCGTGGGAATTACGGGCCAGGGAAGATTTTGCAAAGTTGGATCGGACTCAAGTAAGAGGCTGGTTTCACCGTTTGCCGATCCGGCGGGTAGTTCCGGCAGCAAAATATCGCTTACCAGGCTTCCCAGTTGTTCGACATACGAGAGAGAGGAATGCGGTGAGTTGACCGAGCGTTGCAGGTTTGCCACGGCAGCCATGAGTTCCTGACGGCGGCATGCCTTCTGGGTCCATTGAATGCCCGTTCCGTCCATACGATAGATCAGTACCCGGTCCAGCAAAACAATCTGGCCCACCACAACGTTTGATCCCAGTTGCCTTTGTAGGCCCAGCAGGCGTTCCCGGTCACAATCCAGGTTGGTTCTCGAGCATTTGTCGCTGGCCAAACCTCGAGAACGGAGCCGGAAATGCTCCCAAAGCGCCAGAATCGTGTCTGCCGGCCGGCCTTGGGCGAGCCAAGTTGCGGCCAGCTCGGCGTAAAGGTCGTGATCGAGCTGAGCATAAGATGCTGCCTGTGCGGCGTCGGCGCCGGATGGGCTGCTCCCTTCATTTCTGAGAATCTGCGTTTCAAGGATTCTCGCCGCGCTTTCCAGATCCCCCTGGTCGAGAGCGAGCAGACCCTGGGCGCCAGCGAAAGTGTGTAATCCCCAGTTATCGGAGTAGGAACCCATCTCCTTGCCGACACGTTGCAGGTATTTTTGAGCTCCGGCGAAATTCCCGTTCTCCAACATCGTGTCTGCGAGGAAAATGTGGCCTTCGCTAAGCAAGGACGAAGCCGAGCGCAGGGACTGCGATGCTGCCATTTGAGATTCAGTGAGCGCAAGCAGGCGCTCGGACTCTCGGATGTTGCCAATCTTCAGTTCGGAACGGCTCAGACTCACCTGATAGATGATTTCGATCAGCGGGTTTCCCGCGACATGAAACCAGGCCAGACTTTCACGCTGTGCCAAGTCCTGCATGTAGATTCGGGGTGAATCGTTCTCCGCTTCCTCGATTCCGGGAAGGGTATTGGCAATCCGAATGGCGGGAGCGTCCATCGCGACCAGCTTGAGAAACTCTTCGAGCGTAGCCTGTTCCGCGCCCTCAACATCCCCGCTGTTCTGCATGTCGTCGACTTCTCGCATGCGGGCTCGGGAAATGAGATATGGGTAGTGCCCGGCTACAGCTACTTTCATGGCTTGCGCGACCATGGACTGACCTTCAGGGCGAGTGACGGCGGTATCGTCGCAGACCTTTTCGGTCATTGCTGCAACGGAGTTCATCCATACGTAACGGCTCAAGGCGTCTTCGCCCGGCAGGTCTCGGCGCAGTGCCTGCGAGAAGGTACGGCAGTCTTTAAAGTCCACCGATCGCTGCAGGGCAAACATGTATTCGATTGCGGATCGCAATTCGCCGACGCGGGCCGCGGTCGCCATGCTGGGCAGGTATGGCTGAGAACTGCGCAGATCGTGAAAAAGTTCTTTTGCCTTGAGGGACAGGGTTGCGCCGGTGGGAGGAAGACCGGTCTGGTCTTCACGCGTAGCCTGGGCAAGCGCCTGCATAGCCTCGGCATATTTTGAGGTCGCGGCGAAAGGAAGGGAGTTGAGATTGGGAAGGAGGAGGTCGGAGAGCCAAAAGTCGTGATGTTGCTGTTCGAGAGAGACGGCCAAAGCTTTCAAGAGCCTTCGGGCCGCACTGCAGGAAGCGGGGCAGAGGTCAATGCCGGGAGGTGAACCACGCGGCCAGGGGAGACCTTTCGTAGCGGGTATGACAGGAAAGGCTAAGGGGATCAGCTTGTCCAACTCCATCGAGCTCAATTCTTCATCCCAGGCGGCGAGCTTGTGCGGATCTCTGGCCAGCCCGTCCATGGTTTGGGGGGTTGCGAGCATCTGGAGAAGCCGACTTTGGTGGCTCTTGAGGCGATTGAGCGTCTGCTCCAAGGCGCCCAGCTTGCGCTTTCCTTCGGACCGCCACTTCTCATCGCGCTCGACGGTGATGTAGCGATTCCAGACTTCAACGGCATTCATCATCTGACCGCGATCTTCCATGACAATGGCTTCGTTGAACAGGATGACCGGATCAGTTGGGGCCATTGTGTCGGCGCGTCGCAGGTAGTCGAGAGCCGTTGAGCGGTCGATTTCGCTTCCGGAAACCAAGCCCCGCTGGTAATAGGCGGTAGCTCCGTCGGTGAGAAGCTCTGCAGTCACGGGGCCAACCGCTATCAGCCGGTCCAATACTTCGATGGCCGAGTCGTAGTGTTCCTCGAGCAGGTCGGCGCGTGCCTGCAGATCAAGCCAGCGGCTGCTTTGCGGATTGCGTTCCAATTCCCGAGCGACCTTGGCCCGGGCTTCGAGGAGGGGCGAAGATTCCTGATCGTCGGCCACGCCGCGAGTGTGCGCACCAGCGACGACATTGGAGAAGCCAGCGTCGGGAATGCGAAGTTCCAGGGTTCGCGAGCGCGTGTAGGCCATGGCGAGTTGATGTTCGGGTGTGTTTCGCTGCGTCTGCCATACCAGGAAAGATCCCACAGCTGCCAAGCCAGCAGCAATTCCGCCAGCCATGATCCAGACCTTGCGTGGTCGCAATGCGGGGAGAACGGCAATACGGCGTGCGGGAGTTTCGGCGAGCTGGCGCGCCAGGCCTCGCTGCCACTCTTGTTGTGCGGCAAGTTCGGCGATGGCCTCGGTCTCCTGCTGGCTGGGATTGCCCTCCAGAGCCGTCAAATTGGCCGCTAGCAGTTGGCCGCAGCGTTCGCACTCCGCAGCGTGCGAGATCAAGACCTCGGCGTCAGGCCCAGGCACAAACCCCATGGTGAGGTGTATATAGTCCTCGGATCGTGGACATTCCGCTCCACCTTCGTCCTGTGCCTGGCGGAGAGAAAATGCCGATTGGCGAGACGCAGCAGGCACCAGGAAGCGAAGGAGCGCCTCATCCGAATATAAATTCGTCTTGTCGTTTTCGTTTGAATTCATTGGCGCTTCATACTGTCTATCGCAACAACGGCAGGAAATCCTTTTCTTACGGCCTCATTTGGCAATTTTTTTGGGGGAAGTGGAGCAGAAGGCTTCCCGTTGAGGATCGTTTCTCGCAAAAGCCGCGTGAGCCGGGCGATGGCGCTTTCCACTCCTTTGGCCGACAAACCGATAGCGGGAATGCGGGAAATGGCTTCGGAGGTCAGGCCTTGGCGGTAGTACAACCAGAACAAATTGCGGTCGCGAACGCTCACCTGGTCGCGTCGCAGCAGGAGCATCCGATCCAGCTGCGCAATCAGCGCGGGCCGCTCGACGGCTTCGACAGCGCGACTGTCGGCGATGTCTTCCGAGGAGATGCGCGGTTCCAGGGACTGAGTGGGATTGGAGCCGCCGCGCTTGATTGCACGGTTGCGGCGGAAATAGTCCGTCCCCACGGATGCGGTGATCACCCGGATCAATTTGAGGAAGGAGTCATCGCCTCGATCCTGAAAGTCGCGAAGGATGCGTCGATCCTCTTCGCAAAGTTTCAGTAAAGTTTCCTGAATGATTTCCCGGACCGTATTCAGGTCCGCCTCACCCCAGACGATACTCACACGACGAGCGGCGGAAGCGACCACCGGCATTACCAAGGCGACAAACTGTTCCCATTCCGGTGCGTCCTTGGAATAGGCGCAGGTGCGAGCCAGCCGGGTTGCTCGGTCAAGGGACATGTCGATGCAACCAAGTCTAACTCAGACAAATTGTATTAGGGCCACGGACTTTCGCGATGAGGAAGATTACGGTCCGGAGAAGTTACTACTCCAGCGGAACCATCGCTGTGCTACTATCCGGCGTATCCGGCCCATCGCAACTCCCAGGCGCCTATGGCTCACCAATTGGGCTGCGGCGGTGCATGCGAGCAAACGATACTGTAGGTCGGCAGGTCGAACCAGCTTGGGAACGTTCGAAGGGCAGTCCCGGCTCCGGACGTCCTTCAGCATGAGGAGGAAACATGGCTGCCGCGTCGCCGCCGCTGACCCTGGGAGAAATCCTGGATCGAACCGTGCAGCTTTACCGGCGGAATTTCCTGCTGCTGGCTGGAATTGCGACACCGGCTGCGGCCTTGACGGTCCTGATCTCGGGCAGCGTCGTGCTCTTGTTTTCGCATCAGCTCTTTTCTCTGGGAGAGCTCGGACAGAGTGGTAAGGACACAACTCAGGCGGCCTCAGAAGCTGGATTGCTGATCGGCTTCGGGATGATCGTCTTCGTCCTGATCGGGTTGCCGCTCTTGCTTATCGTGTTTTCGATGTGCTTCAGTGCCTTAAATTATGCTTCCTTCCATCTAAACCAAGGCGGAAAAGTCACGATTCGTGAGTCATATAAGTACAGTTTTGCCCACTTCTGGAGGCACGTCGGCATTCTTTTCTTACAGTCCCTTTTTGCCGGGATTGTTCCTTATTTTGTCTTCGGCGCGATCGTCATGATCGGTGCAGTCCTGGCGGCTCTGGCGTCGAGGTCAGGATCTGGACAGTCGCTGGCCGCATTGTTCGTCCTGCTTTTCATCGTTCTCATCGTTGCGCTCATGGTGGCCTGCGTCCTGATCTGGCTGCGTTTGGCCTTGGCCTATCCGGCCAGTGTGGGCGAAAACAAAAAAGCCTGGGATTCGCTCAAGCGCAGCAATCAACTAACCAGTGGATCGCGCGGACGAATTTTTGTTATGTTCCTGCTGGTATGGCTGCTCAGCATCGTGCTGGCGGCAGCGCTGGCTATCCCGGTGGATATCGTGATTGCCCTGGTGATGCACACGTCCCTTACCAGCGGGCATCCGCCTGTCCTGTTTTTCACCGTCATCCAGGCAGCGAACCTGCTGGCCGGATTCCTGGTGAGAATCTTTGTCATGCCGATTTACGCGGTCGCGCTGCTGCTGTTTTATAACGATCAGCGCACCCGGCTTGAGGGCTATGACATTGAGCAATTGATGAGCCGGGCGGGATGGGGAGAGTTGCCCCCTCTGCTTGTGGGGAGCCAAACCAGCGTCGATTTTGCGCCAGCGCCGGAGCCTGCGGTCTATAGCGGTCCCGAAACGGTTTATCCCGCTGCACCTGCCGGGAACTCGGTCGGGTCGCCGCCGTCGACTGAGCCCCATGCGGAAGGATCCGGCGCGTGATTCGGTCACTTGCGCTGCTTCTTCTAGCAGTACCGTCCTTTGCGCAGACGAACAAGCCGCATCTTCCTTCCCCCGCGGAGACCAATGCGACGGAGGCGGCCGGGGAAGACCTTGCTACGATTTCGCTGGATCAATACCGCGTCCGCCTGACGCAGTTGGACGCGGCGGTGGCGACCTGCCAGAGGGCCATACAGCCTCAGAACTGCAAGGGCGATTCTGTTGGACCGGATGTTCAAGTTTCTCTGCCGGACGGTGCCCGTGTCGTTCGTTTTACGTGGTTGCGATCGCTGCTCGACGAAGCGGCTCATTACGATGCAACGAAGCAAAATGAGGTTTCGAAACAGACAAATACCTCGATTGCGCTTCCTCCCAAAGGCAATCCCGCGGCGGGAAGTGAAACCAAGGCGAGTCCAGCCTCGGAACCTCCTCCCGCGCAGAAGCTGCCCATTGTGGCTCCGCCGGTTTCGGACCACAGTGCCGATCAACTGGAGTCCCTTCCCAGGCGACTGGAACGAGCGAGGGAGAGACTCAAGCAGGACTTGGTGCAAGCGAGCCCGGAAGCGTTGAAGCGGCCTGCGGCTTCCGCGAACTCCTCGCAACGGCAGGCGCTGACCACCATTCTTGCTGGCAGGGAGTATCGTTCGGCGACGATTGGGCCGACGCTGAAAGACCGCATTCTCGAAAAGATTGCCCGCTGGCTGAACAAGGCCATCAACAAGCTGGTCGACGTTGGCTCAAAATCCAAATGGATCGGGGTTTCCGCGGAGGTAACTTTCGTCGTTGCGCTCTGCGTGGGTCTGGTGTGGTTCCTGATGCGTCTGGACAAGCAGGGCAGATTTGGCCACGCGCTTTTGAGCGCAGGTTCAGGCTCCGGCGCACCGTCGGAACGGGACTGGCAGCTCTGGCTGAAGGATGCGCGCGATGCTGCGGCCCTGGGAGCTTGGCGGGAGGCCATTCATTTCACGTATTGGGCGAGTATTTCCCGTATGGAATCGAGCGGCCTGTGGAGCGCTGACCGCGCTCGCACTCCGCGCGAGTACCTGGCACTGCTGCCGGAGGAAAACTCGCAGCGCTTTGAATTAAGAGGCCGCTTGATCGCGTTGACGCGGAGCTTTGAACGAACCTGGTATGGCGGCCGCCCTGCGGTTGAAGCGGATTTTGAACAGGCGCAGCAACTTGCCGCAGCCCTGGGGGCCAGATTCGATACGGGTCAGGATAGCGGGGGGACGGCGCAATGAAACTGTTTGCCTCGCTGGATCCGAAAGACCGTCGCATGCTGTATTGGGTTTTAGGATTGGTGGTCGCGCTGGTAGTCGTGTTCGCCATCTTCACGCCAACGCAGGACCCGAATGCGAACCGAGTCCCGGATAGCTATCTCGCTGGTCGGCATGGCGCGAAAGCCGCTTTTACGCTGCTCGAGAGAAGCGGGTACTCGATCGAGCGATGGGATCGTCCGCTGAGCGAGTTGGCGGATCAGGCGGGTCTGGGAACCACGGTCGTCCTGGCTGCACCAGGGAGCCTGGAAGCGCCAGATCGAGCCGCCATTGCCACCATTCTGAACAAAGGTGGACGGGTGCTGGCGACCGATTTCGGCGGAGGCGCGTTGCTGCCCGCGAATGAAGTAGAAGTGTCGAACCGCGCGTCCTTTGCGGCTTGTGAGGCACAACCAGAGGGTCTGCAGCCGCTGGCCGCCGGCGGGGCCATCTGGATCGTGCCGAGTGCTACCTGGGGATTGAAGAATCCGCGAGTGCGCGTCGACTATTCCTGCGGGGGCAGGCCGGTGGTGGTGGAGTACCCGGTGGGTTCCGGCACCGCGATCTGGTGGGCAAGCTCGACGCCATTGGAGAATGGCTCGATCGAGCGCGGTCACAACCTGGAGCTGTTGGTCAATTCGGTGGGTCCGGCAGAGGGAAGGCATGTTTATTGGGATGAATCGCTGCACAATCCTCCGCCCACGCAATGGAACTTCGTAAGCGGTCCGGTATGGCCGCTGCTCTTGTGGGGTAGCATGGGCCTGGGGCTGCTGATCGTGTTCAGCTTCAGCCGTCGCAGCGGTCCGGTCCGGCCACTGCCGAACATCCCCCGCACCACGCCTATCGAGTTTCTCGACGCGCTGGGAGGGTTATACCGATCCACGGGAGCGGCCGCCACGGTGACCCAGATAGCCTGGGAGAGGTTTCGCGGTCAAGCGGTTCGACTTGCCGGCCTGGGAGGATCGGGCAGATCAGCCGGCAAGACAATCGCCCAACTGGACGCGCGTGAGGTTGCCGCCGCCCTGGAACGGCGCTTTGGCGCGATCGGCAAAGAGATGGAAGCCGACTTGATTGCAGCGGAAGAAGCGGCCATGGACGACAAGCTGAAACCGCGCCGAGCGCTTCGACTGATCCAAGCCCTGCGCCGCCATGAAGAGACCTTGCGCACCATCAGCAGCCACACCGCTCGAGGAGCCGCGGCCCGCTCTGGGGTTACACTCGGAAGTTAGTCCTTCATCCAAACATGTACTTGTAACTCCACCGCACCGGAGAGCCGCATGACCGAGGAATTTGAGCAGCCAATCCACCAAGAAGAAAACATGGCAGAGACCAAGGTGGAGGTCGAGACTTCCGACGCTCCGGTGGCGGAGTTGCAATTGCATGCCACGCGGGAGATGCTTGCTCACGCTCGCACCCAGTTGAGCCGGGTTATCGCCGGACAGACCAGCGTCATCGACGAAGCGCTGATGGCTCTGCTATGCCAGGGACACGTACTGCTGGAGGGCGTTCCCGGCATTGCCAAGACGCTCATCGTGAAGTCGGTGGGACGGCTTCTCGGACTGAGCTTTCATCGAGTTCAGGCGACGCCGGATCTGATGCCCGCGGATATTCTGGGCACCACCATCCTGGTGCAAGGCAGCAGCACATTCACCTTCCACGCAGGCGCGGTTTTCACCGATCTGCTGCTGGTGGACGAGATCAACCGCATGCCTCCCCGCACCCAATCTGCGCTGCTGGAGTGTATGGAAGAGCGGCAGGTCACGACCGATGGCGTGGTGCGCCCGCTGCCGGAAAACTTCACAGTATTTGCGACGCAGAATCCGATCGACTTTGAAGGGACGTATCCTCTTCCAGAAGCGCAGCTCGACCGCTTCCTTCTTAAAACGCGAGTGGATTATCCAAGCGAATCGGAAGAGCGACAGGTGCTGGAGCTGCATTTGCAGGCAGCCTCGCCGACCGGTTCGCCTCTGCTCGATGCGGCGCACATTGTGCCCATTCCACCAGGCTTACTGGCCGCCGCGCGCCGCGAAGTGCATGCCATCCGCATCGAGCCCGAGTTGCTTACCTACATCCTTTCGCTGGTCCGCCGCACTCGGGAATGGCCGACGTTGACGCTGGGAGCAAGCCCTCGCGCGGCTATCAGCCTGATGCGCGTGGCCCAGGCGGTGGCGGCCCTGGAGGAGCGAAATTATCTGGTTCCTGATGATGTGAAGCGGGCGCTGAAACCGGTACTGCGTCATCGCGTACGACTGAAGCCCGAGGCAGAATTGGAAGGCTTTGACGCGGATCGCATCCTCTCCGATGTGGTGGCAGCGGTACCTGTTCCGCGAGCTTAGATTTTCCTGTCCAGTCGCCGGCACAGACGCGTGCTATCGAGACCATCATGATCCAACCCACTCTCCATCCCGAGCCGATTCAGGCATCCTGCGTGCGACGCGGCCGTTTCGCGTTCGGTTTGACGGGTCGAGCGATGATATTGCTGGGAGCGGGATTTTTGTGGCTCATCCCGGGCTACTTTTCTCCGAAGCTCGCATGGGGCATGCTGGTGTGGACAGGATTGCTGTTGCTGGCGGCCCTGCTTGACGGCTTCCGCCTGCCGAGCCCGCAGAACATCGCGCTGGGCCGGAGCTGGCTGTCGGCTCCATCGCTGGGTACGTCCGTAGAGATCAAGTTGAGCGTAATGCAGGACAGCGGGATGCTGCTGGATTTTACGCTGATCGACGATCTTCCTGCGCAGTTGCTGCTGACGCCTGCGGCACACACGGTTCGTGCCTGGCCGCGGTCGCCCGCCACGCTCCGCTACGCCGTGCGGCCGCGCGAACGCGGTGATGTTGCCTGCGGCGAGGTGTATGCTCGCTACCGTTCGGCGCTGGGGCTGGTCGCTCGCTGGGCGCGTGCGCCTCTCATGCAGATGATCCGCATCTATCCGGAGCTCAGAACGGCGGAGGATCAGCAGATTTTCCTGGCTAAGAGCCGGCGCATCGATTTGCAACTTCGGCAGATGCGTCATCGCGGCTTGGGGCGGGAGTTCGAGAGCCTGCGGGAATACCGGCCGGGCGATGAAATGCGCGATGTCTGCTGGACGGCGTCGGCGCGACGCGGCGACCTGGTAACGCGCCAATTCCAGGCCGAGCGCAGCCAATCGGTGTGGATTGTTCTGGACACAGGACGGCTGATGCGCGCCACGGTTGCGGATGAGAAGTTGAATCGATACACGAAGCTCGATTACGCGTGCTCGACCGCGGTTGCCCTGGCGCAATTGGCGCTGTTTTCCGGCGACCGGGTTGGGCTGCTCGGCTATGGCCGGCGCATCCAGCAGCAATTGCTGCCTGGCCGCGGCGCCGGACACATGCGGCAGTTTCTCGAATCGCTGGCACAGCTTGAAGCAGAGTCGAGTGAAGCGGATCATCTCTATGCGACGGCGATTCTTGGCCGTTTGCAGCCGCGGCGAGCGCTGATTCTGTGGGTCACGGATCTCGCCGAGTCTTCGATGCGTCCTGAGGTTATCGATGGGGCTGCCCAGCTGCTGCATCGGCACGTTGTGCTGTTTGTCGCTATGGCGCAGCCTGAGGTCGCTGCGATTGCCCAGGCCGTGCCTGCGAACGTAGAAG
The DNA here is from genome assembly GCA_903832475.1 of uncultured Acidobacteriota bacterium. Taxonomy (GTDB): domain Bacteria; phylum Acidobacteriota; class Terriglobia; order Terriglobales; family Acidobacteriaceae; genus Acidicapsa. The sequence goes on from CAILBQ010000503.1 coordinate 19,813, forward strand.
AGATGTTTCGCTCGGCGGCCGCGCAGGAGATGGCTACTCGTCGTGAATTGCTGCTGGCCCGCTTGCGCGACCAGGGCGCCATGACCCTGGACACTCTGCCCAGCCAGATGACTGCATCCGTTCTAAATCATTACTTGAGCATCAAGGAACGCGCCATACTTTAGGATTTCTCCTTCGCATTTTCCGGGTCTTTCCCTTGTAATTGGTCGAGCCTGACGAGGATTTGGGCAAGCTGTTCCTGAACCGCCTGGATTTCCACCTCTGCTTTGCGATTCACCTTGTAATCATTTTTGGCGCGCTCTTCCGCACCACGGCTCTGAAGATTCTGCCCGATCATGATCAGGGGCATGAGAAATAGTTGAATCATGTTGGAGATGAAAAGCCATAGTACGAATCCCGGAAAGGGATCAAAGCGAATAGCCTTCGGTGCGACCGTATTCCACAACAGCCAGGTGATCGTCCAGGCGAAGATGATGATGAAGAACATCATCGTGCCGACCCGCTCCGTGATCCAGAGCGCCAGCCGGTTCATGGGCGTGAGCGGAGTTCGCTTGGGCTCTGTGGCCGCGTCGGACGCCGGATTCTTCTTGCTGCTTGCCAACGTTGTCTCCACGGCAGTTTTGTCACCGTCACGAATGTTGTGAAGGGAGCGGACCGGCTTGACGGGCTAAATTCTGAGCAAACCGTTTGCCTACTCGATTCGCTCGAGAGCTAAACGAGGCAAAGGCCGAAACAGCCAGATCAGCAGCAGCAGAAACAGCACGCCTCCCACGCTGAATTTCAACGCTACCGGCGCAGACGAAGGTGAGAAGAATCCTTCGAGACATCCGGCTATGAAGAGCAGTGGAATGACTCCGCAGACCAGGTGCGCCGCGTCCGTGCCCGCATTTGCGACAGAGTCTTTCCAGCGATACATCCCGGGAAACAGCATCCCGTGGCCAAGCCGTAAACCCGCAGCGCCGGCGATGATGATGGCTGGCAACTCGAGCGAGCCGTGTGGTGCGACAAAGCTCCACAACGGGACTGCCATGCCCGCCTGCTGGCAGGCCACGCCCACCGCACCGACCATCAGCCCGTTCACGAACAGGAGGTAGACGGAGCCCAACCCAAACAACAATCCTCCTGCGAAAGCGAAGAAGGAAACGGACAGATTATTCGTCATGATGCCGCTGGCTGCCTGGGGAGCGACACTGACGATGGAGCGCGTCCACATCTCGTGATGAGCAATGCTGTTGATCACATTAGGCCCGAGGATTGGCTCGGCAAAGCGGGGGTTGGCCAGCGTGAACGCCGCGGCCGCCACCGCACCCACCAGGGTGATCACCAGCGACGCGAAAACATACAGGATCTGCTGGCGGAAAATGTGCGGGTAGCCGTCCCGCAGGAAGATAAAGAAGTTTCGCCAGGTCGATTTGCGGCTGGAATAGATGATATGGTGGGCGCGAGCCAGAAGATGATTGATGCGTCCGGCAAGCGGGGCAGAAGTCCGGTCCTGGCGCAGCGTCGACAGGTCGGAGGCGACCTGCCTGTACAGCAGGGCCAACTCCTGCAGTTCGTTGCGAGAGAGCCCGACCAGGCGGTTTTGTCCGGCAGCGGCTACCAGCGCAGCAAGCCGGTCCCAGTGGGGAGTTCGTTTTTGAATCCAGGAATTGGAGAGGACAGTCATCGTTGAGCGAGAATTTCCGGGAGCCTGAGTGGGATCAGCTTAGCATCGATACGCCCGAGTTAGTGGCAATTGACCTTCCGCTGGCCGGAATCGGAAGCCGCTTCGTCGCCTTGCTGGTGGACTACCTGATCTGGTTCGCGACAGCTGTCCTCATTTTTTTCCTGTTCGTTCTCATCGACCCGAGCTTTGCCAAATTCAGCAAGTTGGGAGAGAAATGGGCGATAGCGATCTTCATCCTCATCCCATTCCTTCTGTACTGGGGGTATTTCACGCTGTTCGAGGCTTTCTGGAACG
>CAILBQ010000504.1 GCA_903832475.1 uncultured Acidobacteriota bacterium
CAGCGCGACCAGCAGCGGAGCCGACGGGATAAAGGTGTACAGGAAAAAACGTAGCGCCGCCTTCGGCCCTTCGGTTCCGTTCTTGGTTCGACCAAACATGGCAATGAGAATCGCCATCGGCACCAGCGAAAGTTCCCAGAACCCGTAATACACCATCAGATCGAGCGAGATGAATACGCCAATCATCGCCGTCTGCTGCAACAGGAACAGCGAATAAAAGAGTTTGCTGCGGGTATGAATCGTCTTCCAACTCGCCAGCACCCCAACCGGCGCCAGCAGTCCAGTCAGAACCACCAGCCACAGCGAGAGTCCATCCACGCCCACGTGATAGCGAATCGCCGGATTACTGATCCACGGTACGTTTTGTTGAAACTGGAAGCCGGCCTCGGCCAGTACATAATGCGCCGGGAGATGTAGGGTCAGCCCAAACGTTACCAGCGCCGTCAGCAGGGAAATCCAAGCCGGCAGTTTGCCGCGATCCGGCAGCAAGGCCACAAGCACGGCGCCAGCCAGCGGCACCAGCAGAATCAAGGTGAGGATCTGTGTATTCAAGGTCGCCATGGCCTTAGTGTCCTCCCCAGTTCAGATGAATCATCGTTCCGCTTGCTCCCAGCGCATACGAAGCAGCAAAGATCAGCAATACAGCAACGCCCACCGCCAGCCATCCGGCATAGGAACGCAAGTTACCTGCTTGCCAGCGTCGGACAAACTCTCCGGAAAGCGTAGCTGCCCCACCCAATACCCAGGTTGAGCCCCGAATAATGCCAACCTCGCCAAAACCGCCAAGCACATAGCGCGAGAAAAGAATCAGGGGCTGCACGATGGTCATGCCATACATCTCGTCCACGGCATACTTATTCTCAAGCAGCGTATAGACCCCGGGCATCGACGCCTGAACTGCCATCGGGCGGTCCGGCTTGCGGCGATAGAACAGATCCGCCAGAAACCACCCCAGCACAGCCGTTACGACAGCGACTACACTCAGTCCCCAATCCCGCGAAGCTCCGCCAGGCTCATGCGCTGGAACCGTCACTGGACCCAGCACAGGCGCCAGAAACCCACCGAATCGATCCATCCCCATCCAGCCGCCCAGCAGCGAAAGCACGGCAAGAACTGCCAGCGGAGCCAGCATCACCCGGGGACTTTCATGCACCTCATGAGCGTGTTCCACACCCTGTCCGGGCTCGGCATGCTGCGCAGCCGGATGCGTGTCAGCGCGCGACTCACCAAAGAACGTCAAATACCAAAGCCGGAACATATAAAAACTGGTGAGCAGGGCAGTGACCACTCCAACAAACCACAACACCTTGCCCGGCGTTCCATGCTGAAACGCCTCATACAGAATCGCGTCCTTTGAAAAGAATCCAGCAAACGGGAAGATGCCGGCAATGGCGATTACGCCCGCCGTCATGGTCCAGAACGTCACGGGCAACTTCTTTCGAAGACCGCCCATTTTCCGCATATCCTGCTGTCCGCTTAGCCCATGAATCACTGACCCAGCCGCCAGGAACAGCAGCGCCTTGAAAAAGGCATGCGTCATCAGGTGAAAGATCGCCGCGGAATAAGCCGCCACTCCGCAACCCAGAAACATGTAGCCCAGCTGCGAGATCGTCGAGTAAGCCAACACCCGCTTGATGTCCGTTTGCACCAGCGCCACCGTCGCGGCGAAGAAGGCCGTCGCAGCACCGATGATGGCCACGATCGCCAGCGCCATCGGCGAGCGGTCAAACAGGAAGTGCGTTCGCGCAATCATGTACACGCCTGCCGTCACCATCGTGGCCGCATGGATCAGCGCGGAGACCGGCGTGGGGCCTTCCATCGCATCCGGCAGCCAGATATACAGCGGGATCTGCGCGCTCTTGCCGGTCGCGCCCAGCACCAGGCAGATGCAGATCGCGGTCAAGATTCCGCCGTGCATTCCCGGAACATTGGCCAGGCTGGTACCCATTTGCGAAAAACTCAACGATCCAAACTGCGCCAGGATCAGGAACATTCCCAGCAGAAATCCGAAGTCGCCAATCCTGTTCACCACGAAAGCCTTGCGTCCCGCGTTAGCCGCCGAGGTCTTGTCGAAGTAGAAACCGATCAGCAGATACGACGCGAGCCCGACGCCTTCCCAGCCCACAAACATCAGCAGGTAATTCTCCGCCAGTACCAGGACCGTCATGAAGAAGAGGAACAAATTCAAATAGCTGAAGTAGCGCCAGTATCCGTCCTCATGCGCCATATACCCGACGGAATAAATGTGAATGAGAAATCCGACCCCGGTGATCACCAGCAGCATGATCAGCGTCAACTGATCCAAGGCAAAGGTGAAATCCACATGCAGCATACCGGCTAGAATCCACGATCCGGCAAAGTTTTCGGCGCAGGGCAGTGCGACGGATCCCGATCCTGGCCACACCATCAGCGCAGCCCGTATGACCACCAGGAAGGCGGCCAGCGGCGCACCCAGCGCAACGGCCGAAATCAACGCTTTAGGCAGCCGGCGCCCCAAAAACCCATTGATCAGGAAGCCTGCGAAAGGCAGCGCCGGGATCAACCAGAGATAGAGAGGGGTTGCGTTCATAGTTCCCATCACAGCTTCATCAGGTCGATCTGATCGACATTCAAGGTAGAGCGCGACCGGTACACGGCGATGATAATGGCCAGGCCTACAGCAGCCTCGGCCGCGGCAACCACCATCACGAAGAAAACAAAAATCTGGCCTTTGACCGCATGCCATTCATGAGCGAAAGTCACAAAAGAAAGATTGACGGCATTGAGCATCAGTTCAATGGACATGAAAATAGTGATCAAGGTCCGCTTGATAAGAAACCCAACGACCCCCAGGCAGAAAAGAACAGCGCTCAGGATCAGGTACCAGGAACCCGGAATGCTATCGAATGACATCATGCGCCCTCTTTCTGTGCCAATGCGACGGCGCCCAGAATGGCAATGAGGATCAGAACCGACGTGAGTTCAAAGGGAAGCAGCAATTCATGGAACAGGACGCGGCTCAAATCCTGCGTCGTGGTTACCTTCGAAGACAAGCTGATGCCACCCGAGTCCGGGCTGAGCCGCTGCTGGGATGACAGTACAAATGTCGAGATCACTCCGAGAATGACGACTACCGCTGGAAACCCGATGATCTTGGCGACCCGGCTTCCATGCGTCTTCTCCTCGACGCCCACATTAAGCAGCATGACCACAAAGGTAAACAGCACCATGATGGCTCCGGCATACACGATGATCTGAGCGGCAGCCAGAAATTCGGCTCCTAGCAGCAGGTACAACACTGCCAGGGAACTCATGACCACAATCAGCGA
>CAILBQ010000505.1 GCA_903832475.1 uncultured Acidobacteriota bacterium
GCTCAAGCGCCGCATCATCACGGCAAGATACGCGGGTTTGATCGAGGAGATCTACCTCGACGAGGCCACCGCACGAGGCGAATCGGCTTGACCATGCGGCGGCGCAAATGGCCGCCCTTGGTCCACAGCCGCTTGAACGATTGAAAGAAGGGCGCGCCCCACGCCCCGATCATCAGCACCGAGCCAAACAGGATGATTGCGTCGATACTCAGGCGGCCGCCCTGCCGCGCCCAGTACACGTCTGCGTCGAGGTTGAGCCATAGCGCAAATTCATCCAGTGTCAGTGCCGCTCCGATGCCGTAGCTGATCGACATGATGCGGCTCAGCAGGATCGAGATCGGCGAATGCGCCCGCCCCAGGTCCAGCAGCCAGCCGTAGCCCACAAACAGCAGGATCAGGATGCCCCATACCAGGTGATGGATGTGTGTGCCTCGCACCATTACCCAGTTGAACGGCCCCTTGCCGCTGGCGATGAAAAAGACCAAGATGCGCACTCCGAGAAAGGTGACAAAAAATGCCACCGACGACAGAAACACCCGCCGCCTCGGCCGGTCCGGAATCGACGTTCGCACCACGTACCCCAGGCGCGTTAATTGCAGAACCACCAGCAGGATGACAGCTACAAGAACACCGAACAATAGCAGGATATAAGAACCAGTCTGCGGCATATCCTTCTATTCAAACACTCTTGGGGCCGGATTGACGCATCCAATTGCACCCGCCGACCCAACGCGCACTCCGCTGTCCCAGCAGCCACAAAGCGTGCACCGGTCACAAACCATCCGGGTACGAACGGGTACACTGTCGATGGATGCTCCGGCGCCGCAAAGCCTGGAGAGATAGTTCGTACGAACGAATCCTAAGAAAGAATGCAAGAACGAAATAAGGAGAGATGTGATGCGAATTGGCTTGCTCACGGGCGGCGGAGACTGCCCTGGATTGAATGCCGTGATCTACGCGGTCGTGAAGAAGGGAATCAACACCTACGGCGACGAGTTCGTCGGCTTTTTGAATGGCTGGAAAGGCGTGCTCGACAATAACTGGATTCCCCTCGACCTCAAGGCCGTTGACGGCATCCAGCTGCTCGGCGGAACCATCCTCCATTCCTCCCGCACCAACGTAAAGAAGATCCCCGGCGGCATTGAAAAGGTCGAAGAAGTGCTCAAGGCCAACAAGATCGACGCCCTCATCGCTCTCGGCGGCGACGACACCCAGTCCGTCACCCTGGCGCTGACGGACCACGGCATCCCCGGCGTCGGCGTTCCCAAGACCATCGACAACGACATCAACGGGACTGACGCGACGTTTGGCTATGACTCCGCCGTCTCCGTCGCCACCGAAGCCGTCGATCGCATCCGCACCACCGCCGACTCGCACAACCGCGTCGTGGTCATCGAAGTGATGGGCCGCGATGCCGGTTGGATCGCCTATGCTGCCGGCGTCGCCTCGGGAGCCGATGTCGTTCTGGTTCCTGAAAAAGAAATCGACATCGACCACGTCTGCAAACTGCTCAAGTACAACTACGACAATGGCAAGCACTACGGCCTGGTGGTCGTCGCAGAAGGCTGCCATCTTCCTGAAGTCGGCCAGGTGCTCGGCGCCGGCAAAGTCGACTCCTTCGGCCACGCCCAGCTTTCCGGCATCGGCGAAGAACTGGCCAAGCTGATCGAAGAAAAGACCAAGTACGAAACCCGCTCCGTCAACCTCGGCCACCTCGTCCGCGGCGGCACACCCTCGGCCTACGATCGCGTTCTCGGCCAGCGCTACGGTTTGCATGCTATCGACATGGTTCACCAGCAGAAGTGGGGCCGCATCGCCGTCCTTCGCGGCACCGACATCACCGACATCACCATCAAAGAAGCCGTCGCCACCAACCGCCGCCTCGACCAGCGCTTCTTCGACGTCATCACCGACCTGGAAGCCAAGGTCTAGCGGCCAGTTTCAGTCAGTCAAAAGCAAAAAGGCTCCATGCAGGATCGACTCAAGTCGCTTCCGCATGGAGCCTTTCCACGTGTTGACGATACCGCAGACCGAGGTCTAGTTGATTTGTACCTAGTCCAGAGGCGGAAAGAGTGCGTCAAATATCCGGCCCAGAATCCGGCGCAACTTCTTATCGGACAGGATGTCGGGCTCGAAATTGCTTTCCAGTATCAAGCCCGCGATCATCGGACCTAATGCCGCGAGCGCCAAATCATCATCAGCTCTCGTGTCCCGAGTCAGCTCGCCGAACATCTGGACATAGAGCCTGTCGTCCGTTGTTGTCCTGGAGATCTCAAAGGCCCTGCGGAATCGGTCTTTCGATTCGGGATGGCGCAGAGCATAAAGCTTAAATTCAAGGGTCAGAATCGAAAACGCCTTATCGCGAATGAGCTCTATGCAGAATTGTCGAAATGCCGCGAGACTTTGCTTTTGATCGGCGCATTTCTGAATTTTGTGAGCGATCTGCTCGACGTAAGATCGGGTCCGGCGTTCGAAGAGAGCCAGGAACAGGTCTTCCTTGTTTTTGAAATGGGTGTAGACAGATCCCTTGCTCCTGCCCGCGGCGGTGGCGATCTCATCCAGTTGGGCGCCTTCAAATCCGTCCCGGACGAAAACTTCCTCCGCAGCTTCGAGAAGCCTAGCCTGTGTCTCCTGAATTCGAAGTTGCTGTTTGGTCAGCGTTTTCATGGACCTGATCCCATTTAAGCATTCTGGCTCGTTTTGGCTTTGACAAATAACTGACTGGTCAGTATCTTTTTATCGTACTGAAAGCCACTAACCGACGCAACCCGACACGAAAGGAAATTGACCATGAAGACGATCTTTACAGCCGTTCTGTTTCTAGCCGCTTCCTCCGCTTTCGCGGCTGGTCCCGGTCTCAACGGAAAGTGGAAAGTTCATCAAAGCATTGCGGGAAATGAGAGCGATACCACATGCAGCTTCGTTCAAACCGACGCGAAACTTAGCGGAAACTGCAAGTCAGATGACAAGGAAATTCCGATCACCGGCAGCGTTGACGGGAACAAGGTCACTTGGAAATACGACACAGAGCATGATGGCACTGCACTCACGCTCACCTATACGGCGACCCTTAGCGCTTCTGAAAC
>CAILBQ010000506.1 GCA_903832475.1 uncultured Acidobacteriota bacterium
GACGTTCGCGCGCCAGTAGCCAATGGGCAGATCGTAGAGGCAATGCATGCCGAGAGTATGAGCACGTCGGAACTCTTGCAGCGCGCCATCTTCATACGCGTACACCGCTCGTACGTCTGCAAACCGGGAGAGACTGGCCGCAACGTGACGATCGAGGTCCGCGTAGATGCCGTCGATGGAAAAGGGATTCGTTTCCGCGGATATCCAGTTCTTCTTCCCTGCGCGAATGAGAGCGTTGCGAACCAGCTCGCGGAATGGCCGGGTATGAATCAGGTTGGCAGGCAGTTGAACCCGCGCACGCCGTTCGAAAGTATGACGCAAACCTGCAGGCATCAACTTCGCAGTGAGGCTGTCGGGGCGCCACACGACGCAGGTGAAAAAGGCAGCGAGCAAATCGTGTTCATGCAGCGCGCTGACAACCGCGGTAACGTTGGCGTTGCCGGTGGGATGGCTTACCAGCACAGAACCCTGCACTGGGCTTACTCCCACTCGATGGTGCCGGGCGGCTTGGAGGTGATGTCGTAGACGACGCGATTGATGCCGCGGACTTCGTTGACGATCCGGCTGGAGATACGCTTGAGCACTTCGTAAGGCAGCGGCACCCAGTCGGCGGTCATGCCGTCTTCGGAGTGCACAGCGCGAATGGCGCAAGTATTGGCATAGGTGCGCTGGTCTCCCATCACCCCCACGCTACGAACGGGCAGCAGCACGGCAAAGCTCTGCCATACCTGGGAATAAAGGCCGGCGGTTTTGATTTCGTTGACGACGATGTCGTCGGCTTCCTGGAGGATAGCGACGCGCTCGGCGGTAACTTCGCCGAGGATGCGCACGGCGAGTCCGGGGCCGGGGAAGGGCTGGCGCCCCAGGATGTCTTCGGGCATGCCGAGGTCACGGCCGATGCGCCGTACTTCGTCCTTGAAGAGATCGCGCAGCGGTTCGATGAGCTTCATCTTCATGGTTTCGGGCAGGCCGCCCACGTTGTGATGGCTCTTGATGGTTTGCGAAGGTCCGCGAACGCTGGAAGATTCAATGACGTCGGGATACAGTGTCCCTTGCACCAGCCAATCGACGCCGCCAGTCTGCTCGGCAATGCGCGTGGCTTCATCGTCGAAAACAGCAATGAATTCGCGGCCTATCTGCTTGCGCTTGGTCTCTGGATCGGTCACGCCTGCGAGCTTTTCAAGGAACCTTGCGCTGGCGTCGACAGGCACAAGGTTCAGTCCGAGTTTGTCGCGAAGATTTTTCGTAACCTGGGTGAATTCATTCTTGCGCAGGACGCCGTTGTTGACGAAGACGCAGGTGAGTTGGTCGCCGATCGCGCGATGCACGAGGACCGCAGCAACTGAAGAATCGACGCCGCCGGAAAGCGCGCAGATGACGTGGCCCTGGCCTACTTTCTCGCGAATGGAGTTCACCGTGGATTCGATAAAGTGGGCCGCCGTCCAGTCCCCTTGCGCGCCGCAAATGCCGAACACAAAGTTCTTGAGGAGTTGGGAGCCGAGCGGAGTGTGATGAACCTCGGGATGAAACTGGACGGCCCAGATCCTGCGGGTTTCGTTGGCTATTCCAGCCAAAGCATTTGAAGTCGCTGCGGTGCGATGGAAGCCGGTCGGGAGTTCGAGCGCTTCGTCGCCGTGGCTCATCCACACCTGCAGCGTGGTGGGAAGGCCGGCGAAGAGCGGCGTCTTCGAATCTTCGATGTGGACCTCGGCATGACCATATTCACGCTTGTCGGCGGAGAGCACCTTACCACCGAGGTGATGCGCGATGAACTGGAGGCCGTAGCAGATGCCCAGCACGGGCAGGCCTATGTCTAAAATGCCGGGATCGGCATCGGGCGCGTCGGCGTCGTAAACCGAGTACGGGCCACCTGACAGAATGATGCCGATGGGGCTGTACGCCTTGATTTCTGCGAGAGATGCGGTACAGGGAAGAACCGCGGAAAAGACGTTCTGCTCACGAATGCGGCGCGCGATCAGCTGCGTGTACTGCGAGCCGAAGTCCAGAATTACGATGCTTTGGGTGTCCACTCTCTAGTGTGGCAGGAGATAGGGGCGCTGACAAGAGGAACCTCGGCCGGTTGGCCAAACCGCCATCGGTCAGCTCTCATTTGGCGCGGTAATGCTGCCAGAATGCGACGAAGCTTCTAAGCCGCACCACGTGGAAGAAGTCATTCCCGATCAGAAATGCGACGGCAATGATGTAGTAAAGCCCGTGCAGCGCATCGGGGCCGAACTGGTCGCTGAAAGGCAATGGAGCTGCCGAAAACACCATGGCGAGGACGATCAGCGTGATCTTCACGATGGCCATGACCAGATTGACTTCCAACAGCTTGCCGGAGAAAGTCTTTCCCAGCCGAAAACCTGCTAACAAGGCCTTGAGGACGCTGGCGTCTTGCTCTTCAAAATAGAGCACTGGGGCGATGGAGAGGCTCCAACTTAGCAGCGCCCAGGCCACAAACAGACCGAGAGAAAGAAAAATGACCCAGCACAGGTAGCCGAGCAGGTCGGGGTCTGTGGCCGAGGTTATGTGCGAGGATGCGGCCCAAGCGACACCCTGGAACCAGATGGCAAAGACAGCGACCAGGGCCAGAATCCATACTCCCTGCAACGCAATCATGCCGGGGATGCGCCGAAGCCAGGAGCTGCGTCGGGCCGCCGCTGCATCAAGCGTGCGCATGCGCTGAAGCACGCAGGTGCGTCCTATGCCTAAGGCGATTGTCCAGGCGACGATCGCGATGGGGGCAAGCCATCGGAGCGCGGCGGCAACGAGCGGATGATAGGCTGAACCGGCCTCTGTGAGGAGATACGAGGACAGCCACGGATTCTGAAAATTGACCTTGTCGAGCCCGGCAGATTCCGGCGAGAGCTGCAAGAGGATCTGCTGCACTTGAAGCCACGCCACAGCAAGAAATGGAATCCCCACCAGCCAGCGCCAGCCTATCTCGAGCAGCACCGTCGTGGGGTGATTCCAGCAGAAGCTCATGTGGCTGACGAGCGTTTGCGTCGCTCTCAGCTTTTCATCCGCGGCAGAACGGGTGCCTGGTTCTCCATCGCGCCGGCCGGCTTGAAACAACTGCGCCATTGATTCACAACCTTTACCGAACGACGAGGTTAACCAGCTTGGCGGGTACGATGATGATTTTCGCGGGAGTCTTGCCTGCCAGCCATTCAATCACCTTGTCGTCGGCAAGAGCGGCGGCTTCAATGGTGGCATTGTCAGCGCCAGATGCCACGCGAACGACCGCGCGCAGTTTTCCGTTGATCTGGACGGGGATCTCGATCTCGTCTTCCGCCGCAAGTTCTGGGTTAGAAGTGGGCCAGGACACGCGAAGAACATCGCCGCTTTCGCCGAGTTCAGACCACATTTCCGCCGCGAAGAACGGCGCAAACGGCGCGAGCATCAGCACCAGCGTGCGAAGCAATTCACGCACGACCGGTCCGGGAACTTCACCGCAGTCCAAAGGGGCTTCGGCAGCGATGAACTGATTGACCAGCTCCATAATGGCCGCGATTGAAGTATTGAAGTGCCAGCGGCCTGAGAAATCGAGAGTGATCTTGGCAATGGTCTGATGCAGTTTGCGCAGCAAGGCCAGCGAAACACCGGTGGGCGCCGCTTCCGATTCGCCGGCGCCAGCAGCGATGGGTGCGTAGCGCTTCACCAGCCGGTAGACTTTGCCCAGGAAGCGGCTGACGCCAGCCACACCGGCTTCCTGCCAGTCGAGATCGCGATCGGGAGGCGCGGCAAAGAGCGAATACATGCGGGTTGCGTCGGCGCCATAGCGCGCGATCATATCATCGGGCGAAACAACGTTGCCTTTGGACTTCGACATTTTGGCGCCGTCTTTGATCACCATGCCCTGGGTGAACAAACGCCGCGCCGGCTCGTCGTTCACGATCATCCCCAGGTCGCGCATCACCTTGGTGAAGAATCGCGAATAGATCAAGTGCAAAATGGCGTGCTCCACACCGCCAATGTATTGGTCGATGGGGAACCAGTATTGGGCCTTTGCTGAGTCAAAAGGCGCGCTGCTGTTTTGCGCGTCGGTATAGCGATAGAAGTACCAGCTCGAATCGACAAAAGTATCCATGGTGTCGGTTTCGCGCGTGGCTGGACCTCCGCATTTTGGGCATGTAGTGTGGTAGAACTCCGGCACTTTTGCCAACGGAGACCCACCTTCCTGCGTGATTTCGATTTGCTCCGGCAATAGGACGGGAAGCTGATCGTCGGACACCTGGACGAGACCGTCTGTGGGGCAGTTCACCATGGGGATGGGCGTGCC
>CAILBQ010000507.1 GCA_903832475.1 uncultured Acidobacteriota bacterium
GACGAGCAGGGTGCGCGCCGCTGGCGTGGTCGCCGCCGTCGCCGTGGCGGCCGTGGTCGCGATGAGTCCGCAGTGCCGGGCGTGGCGGGAGAAACCACCTCGCCGGAAGAAGCGGAAGATGAGGTCGCTCCCTTTGAGTTTGAAGCGGCGGCGTCACAGCCCCAAAGCGTGCCGATGTTTGCTGTCCAGCCAGACGCTGCTCCCGCGAAGCCGGAAGGACGACCGTCTCAGCCGCGCCGGTCTGAGCCTGCCGCCACTCCATTCTTGCTGCCGGGAGAGTCGCTCTCGAAGTACGGCGCGACTGCTCCGCCAGTTCGCGAGCCGAGCCGCCTGGTTTTGAGTGAACTTCCCCCCGACACTTCCGATCCGTTGCCCGAACGCACGGTTGCCAAGCCGTCCACGCTGATCGAAGAAGAAATCATCTGGGATGGCAAAGGTCTGCTGCCCGGCGAATCGCTGGCCAGGCATCGCAAGCCGGAGCCACCAGCCGCGGAGAAGCCATCCGCTGTGGTCGAGGCTGAACCTTCAGGAATTCTTGCGCCGGTTGAAAAGCGCGAAGAATACATCGGCGAGACAGAGAAAAACCTGGCAGAGCCGGCTGGGGGCGAGTTTGAATTTACCGAAGAACTTCTGCCGGACACGGCCGAAACAGCGCCCGCCGACTTCGACAATCTTTCTGAAGACACATTTGAAGAAGATGACGTTGTCGACGACCTCTCTGAGGACGAAGAAGACGACACGTTCCCGCTGGACGAGGCGGAAGCTGGCGCGACCGAGTATGAAGCGGAGCCGGTTGGCCACGTCGCCGAGTTGACGGGAGAGGTTCCCAGCGACCCCGAACACGCCCACGGACCGTCGCACGACCTGGCTCATCCGCACGAGACCGAGCATGAAGAAATTCAAGATGCTTCAGCAAGCCACAATGTAGACCCCCTGCCGCCGAGCACTTTCCGGCTGTCCAGCTTGTTTGGCGGAAAGAAGAAGGAAGAAGAAGTCCATCCAGAACCGCCGCCCCCCGCCGCAAAAACTGTGCCGGCCATCTCCGCGTATTCGCCGGGCGCGGGCCTGGTGGAAGAGGAAGTGATCGAGGAAGAGGAGTACGAATTCACTCCGCTGAAGGCGCATCACGGCGATGAGCACGACCTCGAAGAAATCGAAGAAGAGACATTGCAGCAGCAGATTCGTTCCGGCGCGCTGGGCGAGATGCTCCAGGAAGCGCATCTGGATCACCGCATTCAGCTGGATACCGTCGATGACGATGAATCCGATCCGGATGACGACGAGGAAGAATCCACCCCAGCGCAGGCTGGCCGCGAAGGCGTAGCGGCACCGGGAGCGAGGCCAGGTGGCCGTGAGCGCTCCGGCGATCGTGGTCGCGACCGCGGTCGTGGACGCGGCGGCCGTGGACCGGGTGGTTCGAGCGGTGGACAAGGCGGAGGACAGGGCGACGGGCGGCGCGGACCTTCGCGGCGTTCAGCGCAGACCTCGGACCTGCCCATCATCAGCGACCTGCTGAAGCCCGGCCAGGAAATCCTGGTTCAGATCGCCAAGGAGCCGATTGCCAAAAAGGGCGCACGCATCACCAGCCACATCGCGCTTCCCGGCCGGTTCCTGGTCTTCATGCCGACCGTGAGCCATGTGGGCGTGAGCCGCAAGATTGCATCGGATGAAGAGCGGCAGCGGCTGAAGCGCATCCTTGTCAGCGAGAAGGGCGACGCATCGGGCGGCTTCATCGTTCGCACCGCCGCAGAGGGTGCCACCGAAGACGAGTTGCGCGCCGATCTTCGCTTCCTGATCAATCTCTGGAACGACATTAAGCAGCGCGCCGATACGTCGAAGCCGCCGGCCCTGATCTATCACGATCTCAACCTCATCGAGCGCATTCTGCGCGACCAGGTCAGCGACAATTTCTCGCATATCTGGGTCGATTCAGAAGCCGACTACGAACGCATCGTCCGCTTCCTCAACCGCTTCTCCCCGGAACTGGTGCGGCGCGTCAAGCTCTACACCAAGGAAATTCCGCTGTTCGAGCACTTCGGCATTCAGGATGAAATCTCGAAAGCCCTGCGTTCCAAAGTCTGGCTGAAGTCGGGTGGATCGATCGTGATCAACCAGACCGAAGCGCTGGTGGCAATCGACATCAACACTGGGAAGTTCGTGGGCAAGACGGCCCGGCTCGAGGACACCATTCTCAAGACCAACCTCGACGCCATTCCAGAGATCGTGCGGCAGATTCGGCTGCGCGACCTGGGCGGCATCATCGTGATCGACTTCATCGACATGGATGAGCGCAAGAACCGTACGCGCGTGATGGCTGCTCTCGAAGAAGCGCTGAAGTCCGATCGCGCTCCAACCAAGGTGCTGCAGTTCAATGATTTTGGCCTGGTGGCGATTACCCGCAAGCGGGTCAAGCAATCGTTGGAACGAACGCTGAGCGTACCTTGCCCCGTCTGCCAGGCCACCGGCATGGTGAAGAGCGCAGCGACGGTTGCGAACGAGATTTATATTGAAGTTCGCAAGATGCGCAAGCACTTTGACGGCTCGGAAGTCCTCCTGCGCGTCAATCCGGAAACCGCCAAGGCTCTGAAGGCGAACAATGCCAAGTGGCTGACCGAGCTTGAAGACCTGGCGGGCAAAAATGTGCTGGTCAAGAGCGATGCGACGCTGCATCCGGAGCAGTTCGACATCCAGGGATAGGCGCCGATCAGCGTCTGTTGATGGAGCAAAACTGAAAGGGCTGGAGCGAGAGCTTCAGCCCTTTTGTCTGTTCATCGAGAGAACAACTTTTTGGGGGGTGCCAGTGTCTAACTGGTTACGAGAGCATTGCACGACTCTCGAGCTAGTGATTCCTACTGAGAGGTCTTCCCCATGTCATTTCTTGTTGCGCCCCTGTTGCGGCGTGCGACTCTTATTGCCGCGCCTGCGATCGTTGCCGCGTCACTTTTTACCGTATCTTCCGCCTTCGCCCAGGACCGATCTTCGGACAATTTTTCCAGTTCCAGTGATGGCGCCAGCAGCAGTGCGGAAGCTTCGCTGTTGCCGGCGGCTCCCGCTCCTGCTGCGGCACAGCATGATTCTTCGTACGGCAGCGCTGGAGCTCGTCGCGGCTACATGATGAGCCATCTCGCCTTCGAGGCGGGCGGCGGATTCAACGCTCCGTCGAAAGGTTCGTCTCCGTACATCACCTATGGCGGTAACTTTACCGTGGGCGCGGGTGTCCGCTTCGAAAGGCACTTGAGCCTTCTGGCGGAATACCAGTTCTTGGACGACAAACTTCCCGGGCGCTTGATTGGTGAGACAGGCGCCAATGGCGGACATGCCCACATCTGGTCGCTCTCCCTCGATCCCGTCATTGATCTGGCTCCTGGTCGCAAGAACGATCTTTATATGACTGGCGGCTATGGCTTCTATCGCAAGGTCACAAGCTTCACCGACCCGCAAGAAGTAGAGTACTGCGATTACTACTACTGCGGCATTGGAACGCAAAACGCGGTAGTCGGCCACTTCTCCAGCAACCAGGGCGGTTGGAATGTGGGCGCGGGCTACACGCACACCTTGGGCTCGCAGATGATGGGCAACAACGTCAAGCTGTTCGCCGAAGCAAGGTTCCTCGATATCGACACGCCTGCGGTGCTCTCGAATCCGAATGGCCTGGGAACGACAACGGTCGCCGCGGGAACCAAAGTTGTACCCGTAACGCTGGGTATCCGGTTCTAACCTGTCAATTAACCACTTGAGTCATCTCTCCTGCCGGGGCTTTGGCGGGGGAGATGGCTCCGAGTTACAAAAGGCCAGTGGTCTTGAGCCGCAGCAACCCGCCGAGCAGAGCTCCAACCGGCGACAGCACAACCAGTGCCAACTGGTAAGCGATCGGTTGCTGTCCACGCTGTTGGATGGCGCTCAATGCCGACAGCATCAGCACCACGAGCGCGAGAATCAGTACATGGACCAACGGATTGCCGTCGGCAATCCACACTGTCACATAGCCTCCTGCCATCGCAGCGGAAAACGAATACACAAGGTTAAAGCCAATGTAAGCTGGGCGCGGATGGCCCGGAACTCCGACGAAACCCGGAGCAAGTTTGACTAGCAAGCCTGTCGCGCCCCCCACCAGCAGCGCCATCGACAAAAAGCCCGCGATCAACGCAACGAACGCCCGAAGAATCACCAATTACTTCCCTCCTGCAATCTCCTGAAGAAAAGCCCGTGCCAGCCTCGGCTCTCCGGGATCGCTTTCTCCGTGAATTGAACAGAGGTCGAGAAACTGGTCGCAAAGCGTATCGACCGCTCCAGACTGCGCCAGGATGGATTGAAGGGCAAAGGCCAGTTCACGAAGACGCGCCGCTTCGGGCCACGCGCGCAACTCCGCGCTATTGTTAGCAAGGTACTCGCGATCGGAGAAGAGCCCGCGGCGGCCTTGCGCACACTCTTCCAGGCAGGCATGCAATTGCTCGTGAAAAGCACGCACCAGCGGTTCATACTGCGAGACATCGGGATACTCTTCTTCATCCATCAAAATTGCGCCTTGGTCTTTCATTACTTTTCCGTGTGCATGGCAGCTTCGACTTCATCCGCGGTGTGCGGCAGGTCGGCGATCATGTCGATGAGCTTGCCGTCCTGGCCAACAACGAAAACATCTTCAATGCGAACGCCTATCTTTTCTTCAGGAATATACACGCCGGGTTCGATGGTGAAGACCATGCCGGGCTTGAGTACCGCGGGATAGCTGGACGGGTCGTGCACATCGATGCCAACCATGTGACCGAGGCCGTGAATCCAGTAGTCGCTGAGCGGTTCGCCGCGCAGACCTTTGCCGTGCGTGTGAATGTAGTTCCAGGCTGCCGTATCGAGCGAGTTCGGGTCCTTGTGGTCGCGGTCGTTGATAGTGGATTTACCCGCGACGAATGCCGCGATGGCGGCACGCTGGGCGCCGAGCACAACATCGTAGATTTCACGCTGGCGCTTGGAGAAGTGTCCGTTGACGGGCACGGTGCGGGTGATATCGGAGGCGTACATGCTGTATTCGCCGGCTGCATCGACCACGACAACTTCGCCGTCTTTCATGGTGGCAGAGTTTTCAGAGTAATGCAGAGTGGTCGAGTTGATGCCGGAGCCAACGATAGAAGCGTAGGAAGGGCGTTCGCACCCTTGCTCCATCAACGCAGCGATGATCTTGCCGGCGATCGCGCGCTCGGTAGCTCCAGGCTTGACGCTCTGCATCATCACGCGTTGCGCAACCATCGATGCGTCGCTGGCTTTCTTGAGCAAATCGAGTTCGCCAGAGTCTTTCACGACACGCAGCTGTGAGGTGACGGTTGTGACGTCATGCGCGGCGGGAGTCGTCCCCTGGCCGATGGTGGCCGAGATCCATTGGAGCAGCGCCTTGGCTTGCGGTGAGTCGGGTTGGGTCCAGAGATCGTAACTCAACCGGCGATCAGCGGAAACGAGGCCATTGAGTCGCGTGGAGAGGTCGGTCATCGAAGCAACTTCATCGACGCCCGCAGTCTTTGCGGCATGGGGCGTAGCGGCATCCAGCTTGATGCCGGTGTATTTTTCCATGCGCAGGTTGCGCGACGGTAGAAAAAGCGTTTCGTGATAGGTCCGCGAGGGAGACGATGCGGGCGAGTCAGCAACGATGAGCAGCGCTGCTCCCGGCTCATTCCAGCCGGTGAGATAGTAGAAGTCCTCATCTTGGCGGTAGGGCGAGAAATCAAGAACTGGCTCTTCGGCCGCGAAGATGATGGCAGCGCCGCCATTGAGCATCTTTGCCAGGGCTTCACGGCGTGCGTGGTAGGCGGAAGGTGGCTGGTTTTCAAGCGCGCGAGAGCTGAGTGAGAAGAAGAAGAGAGCCGCCACAGTTGGAAGGATGATGCGAAGCAAGGAGCGCATGGCATAAGCCTCTGTGAGTGCGCGGGAACTGTCAAGTCGCGTCAAGCGCTGTAGCCAAGGGCTCCGGCGATTGCGTTCGTAACTTCGGCTGCTTGCTCGGGCGACAACTTGTTGAAGAAGGGCAGAGCAAGTGTGCGTTGAGCGACCATCTCGGTTACATCAAGTCGTGCAGTAGGCGCGCCCGGCAAGTCTGCGTACGCGGGCTGAAGGTGGATGGGCGCAAAGTAACGCCCGCTGGCGATCCCTTGCCGTTTTAGCGACGCCATCAACTGGTCCCGATCGGCCGATGTGCAGGTCGCGTCGAGCCGGATGACGTAAACAAACCAGCTGACCCTGCTATTGGGAAGCGATAGCGGAGGCCGTTGAACGTTGGGCATTCCGCAGAGCAAACGGTCATACGCCGCAGCAACTTCATCGCGGGCAGCGAGCATGGACGGCAGCCTTCGTACCTGCTCGACCCCCAGAGCACAAGCTAACTCCGATAGGCGATAGTTATAGCCCAGCTCGGAGTGCTGCAGCCAATCATCAGTCGCGTAGCGGCCCTGATTGCGGAGGGCACGCAGACGATCGGCGATCCCGGCATCGCGGGTAAGCAGCATGCCCCCTTCGCCGGTCGTCATCTGCTTGTTGGGATAAAAAGCAAATGTAGAAATGTCTGCGAATGTTCCGACGAGTTGCTCATTATACGCAGCGCCAATAGCTTCGCAGGCGTCTTCAATGACGGCCAGATGATGGTGGCGAGTGACGGACAAAAGAGCGTCCATATCCGCGGGAACGCCGAAAGTGTGGACGACGATCACAGCTTTCGTTCGCGGCGTGATCGCGGCAGAAACCGATCGTGCATCCAGATTCAAAGTATCGGCGTCGATGTCGGCAAATACAGGTGTGGCGCCGACGTAGCGCACAGCGTTGGCGACGGCGATGAAAGTAAACGATGGAACGATTACTTCATCGCCCGTACCGATATTGAGAGCGAGCAAAGCCAGGTGCAGAGCTGCGGTTCCGGAGCTGACGGCAACCGCATAGGGCATGTTGTGAAAGCTCGCGAAGACTTGTTCAAACTCATCGAGCTTTCGACCAAGGCTGAGAGTGTTGGTGCGCAGTACCGCCGTGACCGCTGCAATTTCCGCCTCCGTGATGTCGGGAGAAGAGAGCGGTATGCGGTAGCTCATGCGATCTCGGGAAGCTGTGGCAATGAGGTCGGCTGCTTGATGAGTATGTCGGCGAGCGCCACGGTGGCAAGGATTTCCGCAATGCGTTCGGCGGCGTGGCCATCTCCGTAAAGGTTGATCATGCCTGCCAGCGAATCGCGGAATTTCGAAGAGCGGGCCTGCTTGATGGCGGCGAGAATGGCGTGCGACTCGGCGGGAGCATCCAGCACATTGAGATTGCGCTCCCGGCCCTGCTGACGGATGCCGATGTTGACGGAAGGCAGCGCGTACGACGCCGTTTCCATGATGCCGCTGGAGGAGTTGCCCACCAGTGCATCGACGTGGCGCAGCAGACTCCAATAGGTGATGGCGTCAAGGTTGACGAAGATCTTCGTTTTGGGCCGGGCAGCCGCAAACGCTTCGGTGCGCTGGATGAGCAGGCGGCTCCCTGCGTCGGCGTTGGGATAGACAAAGAGGATCTGTCCGTACACCGCGGTGAGCGCGGCGAAAAGCTCTTCCGCTTCCTGAGTTGTGTCGCGGAAGATGGTCGCGGGATGGAAGGCGACGAGAATAGTGGGCTGCAGCAGGTCAATGCTCAGTCGTTGTTCAAGTTCTTCGCGCGTGTGCATCTTGCTGCGGCGCAAGTGGTCGAGAGAGGGTGCGCCGGCGCGATGCACGCGCCACGGTTCTTCGCCCATGGCGATCACTCGGCGACGGGCCGTCTCGGTCGAAGTGAAGTGAACGTGGGCAAGCTTGGTGAGCGCGTTGCGCACGCTGTCGTCAATGGCTCCCTGGCTGATTTCCCCACCTTCGATATGAGCGATCGGAAGGCGCAGCGCCAGGGCAACAGAGGCCGGCGCGAGCATTTCGTAACGGTCGGCAATGAGCAGAAGCAGGTCAGGTCGCCAGGCGCCCAGGGTGTCCGCGAGCGAGAGCGTGGCCAGGCCGATGGTCTTGGCCATGCCCACGTCGGAGTCGGAGCTGAGAAGGCATTCGATCTTTGCGATGAGAGGAAATCCATCCTTCTCGATTTCGCGGATGGTATTCCCAAACTCGGGAGAGAGATGCGCACCGAGCGCGATCACGCCCAACTCAACATCGCTTCGATGTGCGAGCTCATGCAACGGCCAGTAAAGATGGCTGTAATCGGCGCGTGAGGTGGTGACAACGGCAATCCGGCGTCTCATCGCGCGACCGCTCCCACACTGCACCGTTCCATGAGTTGTTGCAACTGGATGCTCATCCGATAGTCCGGGACAATTTCGACAAGTGTGTTCATCGCTTGAAGCAGATTGCGTCGATCGACGGATTGTGCGAGCCGCGATAGCTGAGCATCCAGCGGATGCTTTTCGATGGAAGACGGTTGAACCTCGACCAGGCCCGGCAGTCTGGATGGGGCGCTGTGTTCGCTCGCGGAGTACAGTAATTCGTGCAGTTTCTCACCGGCACGCAGGCCGGCGTAAACGCATTCGACGGGGCGCACCGCTGCATGGGCCGAGGCGAGAAACTCCGCAAGGTCTGAGATCCGGTGCGATCGCTCAAGCCTGGGGATGAGCAGCCTTGGACCTCGCTCGGATGTTGCCGCTGTAAGCAACAAGTCGACAGTTTCGTCGCTGGTAAGAAAGAAGCGGTCCGCCTCCGGATGGGTGATGGTGATCGGGCCGCCGGCAGCGATCTGTTTAAGAAAGGTTTCGACGACACTGCCTTCAGAGCCGAGCACGTTGGCCA
>CAILBQ010000508.1 GCA_903832475.1 uncultured Acidobacteriota bacterium
GCATAGCTTGAAGCGGCGGCACGAGCGCAATACGCAAAAGTCGAAACAAATCAGCATTCCTTCCAAAACGACTGTTCTCAATCAAGTCTCGCACCAAAGCCCGCAAAAAGGGCCGCCCGTTTCAGGCGGCCTCAATTCTGGGAGCGTGCATTTCTCGTCCCTCGTCCCTCGTCCCTAGTCCCTCGTCCTTGCCTTTACCCCGCCGCCGCTTCCATATCCGCCGTGTCCATATCGAAGTTCGAATAGACATTCTGAACATCGTCCAGATCTTCCAGCGCATCCAGCAGCCGGATCATCTGGTTCGCGTGCGAGCCTTCCAGCTTGGTGTAGGTCGATGAGATCATCGTCACTTCGCTCATGACAGTAGGAATGTTCGCAGCCTTCACCGCGCCCAGTACTCCCTCATACGAGGCCGGATCCGTAATGATTTCCCAGTGATCGCCTTCATCGTTCAGGTCCTCGCCGCCATGCTCGAGAACGATGTCCATCAACTTCTCTTCGTCGGCCTCTGCCTTTTCGATCCCGATCACGCCCTTCTTCGAAAACATGAAGCGCACCGAACCCGACTCGCCCAGGTTCCCGCCGTTCTTCGAAAAAGCAAAGCGAACTTCGCTCACCGTTCGGTTGCGGTTGTCCGTCAGCGTATCGACGATCACCGCCACGCCACCCGGTCCGTAGCCCTCGAATGAAATTTCTTCGTAATTCGCGCCTTCCAGTTCGCCCGTGCCGCGCTGGATCGCCCGCTTGATGTTGTCCTGCGGCATGTTCTCCGCCTTCGCCGCCAGAATGGCGCTGCGCAGCCGCGGGTTGCCGTCAGGATCGCCGCCGCCGGCCTTCGCCGCTACGGTGATTTCCTTGATCAGGCGTGTGAAAATCTTGCCGCGCTTGGCATCCAGCGCGCCCTTTTTGTGCTTGATTGTGGCCCACTTGGAATGGCCGGACATGAGAGACCTCAGTGCAGAATTGCTGGATTGGTGACCCGCCCCACAGCCAATCAGGACGCGTCTGACCCAACAGAGTATAGCACTTGCTCAGTATCGGAGCGAACCGTTCACCCCTTCACCGCCCACCCCGAATCAGAGTGGCGATAGTCCTGTCGGCTGCGTAACAGGGCACGACTCTACACTTGCGGAAAAAATGCGGTTGCAGGAGCTTTGTAACAGGGCACGACTTCAGTCGTGCCGCAGAAACCCAGTAAGTGTGTGGGCTTTAGCCCCTGCTAACTTTCCTGACGGCGACCCTCGCACAAACCCCCGCCTTTTTCCGCGGCCGTTCAGACGTGCCGAATAAGCCATCGGAATAAAGCGGGCTTCGGCCCCTGCCTGCCGTATCTGCGACTTGATCTTGCCTGAAAAGGGCTTTGTTGCAGCCTGTTCAGTCCCAGCCAAGAAATTGTTTGCATGGCACCAATCCGTCAGCGGCCTGATCTCTCGGTTGCTTTCTGGTTCTTTCCATAATGACCACCTCCCACCTCAAATCCTGCGACATCAACTCCTGCCGCCCGTCACAACGCTTCCACTCGGTCCCGACCCGCCGTCTTCGCCCGATACAGCGCCAGATCCGCCTTCTTCAACAGAATCTCCGCATCCACCTCGCTGTCGTTGGCGTGGCTTGCCACACCCACGCTCACGCTGACCGAGATGCTCTCGCCCCCCGCCTCAACCGTGTTCCTGCCCACGATCCGCCGAATGCGCTCCGCAATCACCAGCGCCCCCTCCATCCGCGTCTCCGGCAGCAGCACCGCAAACTCCTCACCCC
>CAILBQ010000509.1 GCA_903832475.1 uncultured Acidobacteriota bacterium
CAGCCTGCGCTGTTTTATTCGTCGTGCCCTACGCATTTGGGCTTTCCTGGGCCGCCGGCCACTTCACCATGGGCGAATCGGGCTCGATCAACTATGCGTGGCATGTCAACAAGCTGCAGGGCGGAGCCTTCTGGCAAGGGGGACCGGCGGGCTATGGAGCCCCGATACATCCTCCGCAGGTGCTCTCCATTCATCCTCATGTGTATCTGTTCAAAGAGCCGTTTCCGGTGACGTTTCCGCCTTTCTTCAACCCGCCGTATTACTACCAGGGCTATCGGCATTTCTTCAGTCCCAAGGCCCAGATTCGCGCCATTGGCGGCAATTTGAAGCGCTTGGCAGAAGTACTGAAGAAGCAATTGATAGTCTTTGCCTTTTTGCTGTGCGCGGTGCTTAGCGTGGGCATGAGTTACGCGCCGCGCCGTTGGTTCCGCAGCACGGCAGGCCTGTGGCCGCTGCTGCTGCTGAGCGGCGCGGGCTTTGCGATGTATCTGCTTGTATGGCTGGAAGCGCGCTACGTGGCTTCGTTTGAGGCCTTGATCTTACTGGTGCTGCTGGTGAAATTGATGACCGAGAAGCGCGTCAGCCTGCCGCTGATGTCGCCGCTGCGAAGAGGAGCTTTGTACCTGACGATCATTGCGGCGGGATGCGTGGGAACACTGCTGGCGACGCAGCATGACGAGGATCGCAACGTGTGGGGTAATTTCGTCCACCACGAAATGTATTCGAACAGCGACCAGTGGCGCGCGGGCATGTACCTGAAGCAGATTGGGATGGCGCCGGGCGACCAGGTTGCCGTTATCTCTGATTTGTTAAATGCTTCGCGGTGCACCTGGGCCTATGTCGCCGATTTGAAGATCATTGGCGAGTTGAATGGCGATCTGCCGCCCTACGCCAGCGACGATTTCGACGTGTTCTGGCATGCCGCGCCGGCGGAACAGCACAGGATTCTGGAGATGTTCCACCGGGCGGGCGCGAAGATGGTCTTCGCGCAGAGCAAGCCCGACGATGCGGTTGCTGCGGGGTGGGCCTCGATACCCAGCACGAAGTTCTGGATTTACCGCTTTTAGTTCACCAGCTCGCAAATTGTTCCACGTGGAACAATTTGCGCCGGGTTTGCCATGCGCTGCGCACGGCGGTGTATTTTGGTTGGATGAAACGTATCCCCTTTTCGCGCTCTCTGACCTTTGCGGCCTTTTCGACTTTGCTGGCCGGAACCGCCCTCATTCCCAAGCAATCTCTGGCCCAGGCTGCGCCGGCGGCACAGGCTGCTCCCAAGCCGGAGGAGACCGAGGTGTGGGATCCAGTGCCCAAGGTGGTGACGCCGGGCGCGACCTGCACGGCTCCGCCGTCGGACGCCATCATCCTTTTTGACGGCAAAAACCAGGACGAATGGGTCGAGGTCAAAGACAAGTCGCCGGCCAAGTGGGATGCGCATGACGGCATTCTGACGGTGAGCAAGACGGAAGGGTCGATCGAAACCAAGCGGTCGTTCAAGAACTATCAACTGCACATTGAGTGGAAAGTGCCGGAGAACATTACCGGCTCCGGGCAGGCACGCGGGAACAGCGGCGTGTTTCTCGCCTCGACGGGGCTGGGCGATGCGGGCTATGAGCTGCAGGTGCTCGATCCGTGGGAGAACAAGACGTACGTGAACGGGATGGCGGGGAGCCTGTACAAGCAGGCGATTCCGCTGGTCAATCCGGGCAGGAAGCCGGGCGAATGGCAGGTGTACGACGTTCTCTGGACGGCTCCGGTGTTTGAGGCCGATGGGACGCTGAAGACTCCGGCGTATGCGACAGTCTTTTTCAATGGCGTGGTGGTGGAGAACCACTTCGAACTGAAAGGCGAGACGCGGTTTATCGGGAAGCCGTTTTACAAGGCGTTCGATAAGGCTCCCATCAAGCTGCAGGCGCATGGGGATAAGAGCGAGCCGTTGAGCTTCCGGAATATCTGGGTGAGAGAGCTGCCTTAATGCTGGCGGGGAGAAGCAGATTCCCCTGAGGGGAATGACAGAAAGAAAGGCAACGGCAAAAGCAGAAGCAGATTCCCCTGAG
>CAILBQ010000510.1 GCA_903832475.1 uncultured Acidobacteriota bacterium
CGGATGGCTTTCTCACGCGTACCGGGCAGGAGTTTCTGGAGTTTTTGAGGGCGGCTGCGGCGAGCGGCGGGGAGGTTCCTTCACCGAAGCCAGTGGAGGTGTTCCTCGGGTCGCATCCTGCGGCGCTGGCGTTTGTACTGACGCCCAAGCCATTTCCGGTGAGCCTTGCGCAGGAGACCTATTTCGGTGTCACAGCTTTTGCTTTCACTAACGTCGAGGGAGAGACAAAGTACGGCCGTTACCGCATCGTCCCAGAGATGGGGAACGAGTTTTTGAGCCAAGAAGACGCCGCGAAGATCGGTCCGAATTATCACTACGATGAGATTGCCCGGCGGGTTGCTGCCGGTCCGGTTCGGTTCAAGATCGTAGTGCAGGTGGCGGAAGAGGGCGATGTTGTGGATGACGCCACAAAGCACTGGCCGGAGGAGCGATCCCAGGTGGAGCTGGGGTGGCTGGAATTGACTTCGGTCGTAGAAGATTCGGTGGCGCAGCAGAAACGGATTATTTTCGATCCGATTCCGCGGGTGGAGGGGATTGAACCATCGGCTGATCCGCTGCTGGAATTGCGGGCGGCGATTTACCTGCTGAGCGGGCGGCGGCGCAGGGAGGCTCCAAGCGCAAGCTGAACGTTTTGGCTGTTCCCTTTCGGGCTTTTGGGGGCGGTTCCGCGTGAGCTACGATGGGTTGTGCAAATTCCTTTGCAGCCTCCTGTATTGCCGATGCTGGCCAAGCGAGTGGCCGAGATTCCCGCGGGCGATGGATGGATCTTTGAGCCCAAGTGGGATGGCTTTCGCGCGGTCATTTTTCGCGATGGTGATGAGATTCTCATCCAGAGTCGGGACACCAAGCCGCTGAACCGGTATTTTCCTGAGCTGGTCGAAACGCTGCGGGCGGCGCTGCCGGAGCGCTGCGTGCTGGATGGGGAAGTGGTGATTGCTTCGGCGTCGGGGTTGGACTTTGATGCGCTGCAGTTGCGTATTCACCCGGCGGCTTCGCGGATCAAGCTGCTGGCGGCGCAGACGCCTGCGTCGGTGGTGTTCTTTGACCTGCTCTGCGAGGGAGACGAGGATCTGACCGGGCTGCCGTTTGAGGACAGGCGTCAGCGGCTAGAAGAGCTGCTCGGGTCGGTCAAGCCTCCCGTTCACATCACGCCGGCGACGCGGGATCGGGCGGTGGCGGCGGACTGGTTCAAGCGATTCGAAGGGGCGGGTTTCGACGGGGTGATGGCTAAGCCTGTGCAGGGCAAGTATGAGCCGGACAAGCGGACGATGCTCAAGGTAAAGCATGAGCGGGACTGCGATTGTGTGGTAGCCGGCTTTCGCTGGCACAAGGATGCCGAGGGGACGGCGATCGGGTCGCTGCTGCTGGGGCTTTACAACGATGCTGGCGCGCTGCAGCATGTGGGCGTGTGTGCCAGCTTCAAGATGGAAAAGCGGCGAGAGCTGGTGGAGTTCCTGGAGCCGTATCGCAGGGACGCGCTGAAGGATCATCCGTGGAAGGGCTGGGCCGAACAGGACGCAGCCGGGAGTGGGGAAGCCCAGCGCATGCCGGGAGGACAGAGCCGGTGGAGCGCGGGGAAGGATCTGTCCTGGGAGCCGCTGCGGCCGGAGTTGGTGGTGGAAGTGGCGTATGAGCATATGCAGGGCGACCGCTTCCGGCATATGGCGCAATTTCGGCGGTGGCGGACGGACAAGCCTCCTGCGGAATGCACATATGCGCAGCTGGAAGTGGTGCCGGCGCAGGAGCTGATGGAGATTTTCCCCGAAGCGAAATAACCCCGAGTCACGCAAAGAAAGCGCGGCGCAGGATCATTCTGGCTTCGTTTGAGGCTCAGGATGCTGAGTCCAGGCGCGTGTGGGATCGTCGTCGGGGTCAGGTGTTTCCTGGGCGGGACGCTGTTCTTCGGGGACGTGGCGGAGATTGACGCGAATGCGGGTCCAGGTGGAGGAGCGGCCGCGCATGCGATCGACCAGCACATCATCGACGGCTAACGAAGCGGCGGCTTCGGGATGGCGGAGCTTCCAGCGGTCCAGGCCTTCGCGTGCGGCCGATTCGCTGGGGGAGTTGGCGATGGTGAGGAGCGGCATCTTGGAGCGGGGAGCTTTGGGCGCAGCGTTTTTGGCTGCGGGTTTGGCTTCTGATTTTCGGGCTGCGGCGGCTTTGGCGCGGGAGGGGGAGATGCGCGGAGCTTCGCCTTCCATTTTGCGGAAGTGGGGTGGCCACGGGGCGTCGCCGAGGCCTTCTGCTTCGTCACGGGCGGCGAGTTCGAGAAGGCCATCGAGCGAGCCGGGGTTCTTGTCCATCTCGGCGTGAGGGTCGCCGATCTCGGCGAAACGGTGGGGCATGGTGAAGACGGTGAAGTCGCCCGGTTCGCAGGCTGCGACTTCATCCCATCTCAGAGGGGCGGAGACGCGTGCGTCGGGCAGAGGGCGCACGGAGTAGGCTGAGGCCGTGGTGCGGTCTTTGGCGTTCTGGTTGTAGTCGAGGAAGACACCGTGGCGCTCCTCCTTCCACCACTTGGAGCTGGCTTTGCCGGGGAGGCGACATTCGACGGCGCGTGACAGGGCGAGGGCAGCGCGGCGGACCTCAGTGAAGCTCCACTTCTGCTGGATGCGGACGTTGACGTGGATACCGCGGGAGCCGCTGGTTTTCGGCCAGCCTTGCAGGCCGACTTCGCCAAGCAGGCTTTGGACTTCGAGGGCGACGAGTCGTACGTCGGGCCATTCGACGCCGGGGCCGGGATCGAGGTCGATGCGCAACTCATCGGGATGTTCGAGGTCGTCGGCACGGACGGCATGCGGATGCAGTTCCATGCAGCCGAGGTTGACGATCCAGGCAAGGCCGGCGGCATCGTCGACGACGACCTCCTCGGCGGTGCGGCCAGAAGGGAAGGAGAGAGTGACGGTGCGCAGCCACTCAGGACGCTCGGATGGGGCGCGCTTTTGATGAAAGGGTTCGCCTTCGGCGCCGTTGACGAAGCGTTTGAGGACGATGGGGCGGTTCTGAATGCCGAGCAAAGCGCCGGGAGCGACAGCCATGTAGTAGCGGACAAGGTCAAGCTTGGTGACCTGGACCTGGCGAGAGAAGTAAAGCTTGTCGGGATGGGTGATGCGGACTTCGCGGCCGTCGATGGAAAGCAATTCGACGTGCTCTTCTTTTTTGGCCGGTTTTTCCTTGGCGGCTTTTTCGGTTGCCATGCGGATCCTCGTTGACGGCTGGCATTTTGGAAATCGCTTGCTATTGCAATTCGACCCAGATGGGGGTGTGGTCGGACGGCTTGGGTTGGGAGCGTGGTTCCTTGTCGATTTCGCAGCGGACCAGCCGAGTTGCGAGTTCGGGCGAGAGGAGGAAGTGGTCGATGCGGATGCCGCGGTTAGTTTCAAAGGCGCGACGGAAATAGTCCCAGTAGGTGAAGGCGCCGCCCAGGTCTGGATGCAACGCGCGGAAAGCGTCGGTAAAGCCATAACCGAGCATGGTGCGGTACCAGCCGCGGGTTTCCGGCTGGAAAAGCGCGTCTTTGATCCACGAGGCGGGCTTGTGACAGTCGATGTCTTCAGGGATGACGTTGAAGTCGCCGCCGATGATGACCGGGATGTTGTTCTCGCGCCATTGCTGCATGTGCTTGGCGAGCCGGGCCATCCAGGCGAGCTTGTAGCCGAAGTTGGGGCTGCCGACCGGATTGCCGTTGGGCAGGTAGATGTTCACGATGCGGGTGTTGTTTGTGTTGACTTCAAGATAGCGGGCGTGGCCGTCTGCTTCGTCGCCGGGGAGGGCGATGGCGACGACCTCGATGGGATGGCGCGAGAGAATGGCGACGCCGTTATAAGCCTTCTGCGTGACGGCTTCGGCCTGGTACCCGAGGGGTGCGAACGCTTCAGCGGGGAACTCGGTGCCCTTCAGCTCCTGCATGAGCAGCACGTCGGGCTGGTGAACCTCGAGCCAGTGCGTGACGTGATCCAGGCGGGCGCGGATTGAGTTGACGTTCCAGGTAGCGATTTTCATCAAGCTTCCGATCGGTTCGAGGTTCGGCGAAGGGGCGCTTCGCATGGGATGCTTGCAGCCTATCGTTTGGGTGCATGGTCTGGGAAGGACAACAGCGTCGGAGGCAGCCAGATCTCGCAACAAAGGCTGGGCAGGAGTAGGCCCTCCTGTATTCTTGGGGCATGGCGGAACACGCATTTTCCCTGAATCTGTTGGACCAATCGGCTTCTTCCTATCTACGTTCGGCGCGGCATCAGCCGGTGCAGTGGCATCCCTGGGGCGAAGAGGCGTTTGCGCGGGCGCAGGCGGAAGACAAGCCCATTTTGCTGGATATCGGGGCGGTCTGGTGCCATTGGTGCCACGTCATGGACCGGGAGTCTTACGAGAGTGCGGAATTAGCCGCTATCGTGAATCAGCATTTTGTTGCCATCAAGGTGGATCGGGATGAGCGGCCGGATGTGGATGCGCGATACCAGGCGGCGGTGTCGGCGATCAGCGGGCAGGGTGGATGGCCGCTGACGGCGTTCCTGACGCCGGCGGGCAAGCCATTTTTTGGCGGAACGTATTTTCCTGCGGATGACCGGTATGGGCGTCCTGGCTTCAAACGCGTGCTTTTGACGATGGCCGAAGTATGGCGGGACCGACGCGAGGAAGCGCTGGAGTCAGCCAGCAGCGTTATGGCCGCGGTTGAGCAGAATGAGAATTTCGCCGGACGCGGCGGGGAGTTGAACCTGGCGCTGGTGGATAAGATTTCCGAGGCGATTCTCAAACAATTTGATCCGCGCAACGGCGGATTCGGAGCGCAGCCCAAATTTCCGCATCCGGCCGCGCTCGACCTGCTGTTGGAGGTTGCAACTCGCACAGGCAACGACAAGGCTCGCGATGCGGCGTTGACGACGTTGACGCGGATGAGCAAGGGAGGCGTCTACGACCAGCTCGCGGGTGGTTTCCACCGGTATTCAGTGGACGAGCGGTGGGTGGTTCCGCATTTCGAGAAAATGCTCTACGACAACACCGAACTCCTGCGTAACTACGTTCATGCTTACCAGAGCTTTGTGAAGCCGGAGTTTGCCCTGGTGGCTTCGGAGATTGTGCATTGGCTGGATACGGTCATGAGCGATCGCGAGCGCGGAGGCTTTTACGCTTCGCAGGATGCGGACATCGATCTGGACGATGATGGCGATTACTTCACATGGACCAAAGCCGAGGCGCAGGCGGTGCTGAGCGCTGAAGAGATGGCCGTAGCGGGGCGGTATTGGGATATAGGGGACGTGGGGGACATGCACCACAATCCGCAGAAGAATGTGCTGCATGTTCGCTATAGCGTGGGCGAAGTGGCAGCCGAGATGGGGATCGGGATAGAGGAGGCGGGGGAACGGCTGGCGCAGGCGCGAGCGAAGCTGCTGGAAGCGCGCAGCAAGAGGTTGACGCCTTTCATCGATCGCACGCTTTATACCGCCTGGAACGCGATGGCAGTGACGGCTTATTTCGAAGCGGCGCGGGTGCTACGTCTGAACGATGCGCGAGATTTTGCGCTCAAGTCTCTGGACCGGCTGCTGGTGCAGGCGTGGGATGGTGGCTCTGAACTGGGACATGTGATTGCTTATGCCGATGGTATGAGGCCAAGCCAGCGAGTCGAGGGCAATCTTGATGATTATGCGTTTACCGTGCATGCCTGCCTGGATGCGTGGCTGAGCGCGGGGAGGATCGCGTATTTTCGGGCGGCGTTGCGGCTGGCGGAACAGATGGTCGCCAAGTTCTTTGATAGGGCGGCGGGAGCGTTTGTCGATACCGCGTTGACCGAAGACGATGAAACCAAGCTGGGAGCGCTGACGGCGCGGCGCAAGCCTTTACAGGACGCGCCGACGCCGGCGGGGAACCCGGTCGCTGCTGCTGCGCTGCTGCGCCTTGAGGCTTTGTCGAGCAACAAGGAATTCCGCGAGATTGCAGAAAGGTCGCTGGAGTCGTTTGCAGGCGTGGTGGAGCATTTTGGACTCTATGTCGGCACGTATGCGTTGACGTTGAGCCGGCTGTTGCTCGATCCAGTGCAGGTGGTGGTGGTCGGTTCGGGTACGGAAGCGATTCGGCTTGAGGCGCTGGCGACAGCGCGGTTTGCGGTCAACAAGACGGTAATTCGGCTGCATACGCGTCAGATCACGGCGGACATGTTGCCGGATGCGCTGGCGGAGACGCTCTTGCAAGTTCCCGCGCCGGAAGGGGTGGAGGCCTGGGTCCAGGTATGCAAAGGCCGGACCTGCATGGCCCCCATCAGCGATTCAGAGCAACTGCTTGACACCCTTGAAATGTCGGTCTAGCCAAGGCCGCTGAGAGCCTGGCCCTACGCTACATGCCTTCTCCGGTGAACGGGTTGTGGGTCACGGCTGGAATGGTCGTGGGGTCGATGGCGGTTGGTCCTTTGGGCGCATTTCGTGTGCGTGGCTCATTTTCGGAATCACCGGATTGGGGTTGCGCTTCGCCGGGCAGCGCGTATTCGCGCAGAGGCCGGTTGGGGTCGCCGGGGAGCATTCCCTGGTCTTCGAGAGCGATTCGAACGCGCCGGCGGAATTCGCGAATGGCGCCGTATTGTTTGAGGGCGTTGGTCTTGAATACGACCGGATAGATGACTTCAGACCCCTTGATCGAGTCGACGCCGAGGACCTGGGGATCTTCGAGGAAGTCGGCGGAGAAAGCCGGGTCTTTACGAATGTCCATGGCGATCGAGGTGAGCAGTTTGACTACCTTGTCAGGCGCTGCGGAGAAGTCGACCGAGACGTTGACGGTGGCGACGGAAAAATCGCGGCTGAGATTAGCGACTGTGGTGATCTGCGAGTTGGGGACGGTGTAGAGGGTGCCGTCGCCGTCGCGGATCTCAGTGCGGCGCAGGGTCATGACTTCGACGGTGCCGGTCATGCCGGTGAGACGAACTACGTCGCCGACATTGAACTGATCTTCAAGAATGATCAACATGCCATTGAGCATGTCCTTGACGATGGTTTGGGCGGCTAGGCCGATGGCAACGCCGGCGATTCCGGCGGAGGCCAGGAGGGGAGCGAGGTTCACGCCGAGGACTTCCAGAACCTGGATGGCGGTCAGGCCCCAGAGGATTGCGTTGAGGGTGGTGCGCAGGATTCCGGTGAAGGTTCTGACCTGGGAAGTGCGGCCGGGCCGCGAGTCTTTGCGGTCGGCGATTTTCATGATGCGGTTGGTGCCAGAGGAGATAATCCGGCTGATAACGAAGGCCACGAAAAGGATGGCCAGCAGGTGAGGCAGCTTGGTGTGCAGGAATTCCTGCAGATCGTTCACCCATTCATCGAGCACTTTGCCTAGGAATTTCCCTTCCGCAAAAAGTCCTGATCGGATGAAAATTGCAAAAAGAAGCATCGTCATTCCTCCATTTTCTCTCTATACTCGTCGGCATGAGGTCCTGACTATGAAGACCGCAAATGAAACATTTGATGCTGAGCCAGGCAGGAAGGCCGTTTTCGCGACCTTTGGGTGGTTGCGCGGATTGGCTTGTCTGGTTGTGTTTGGGGTCGTCCCGCAACTCGCCGGCCACTCCCAGGTGCCTCAATACAATGGCGGACTGCCGGGGGTGGAGAGGAGTTCCTCCGGGATGGCAGGGCTGCCGGAGAATGCAAATCCCCGTCCGGACGGGGTTCGCGCCCTCCGGGATGCCATGCAGCAGCAGGACAACGCCAAGCGGATCAAGGAACTAAACTTGCAGAGGCAAAAAGATATGACCTCCGATACGGTGAAGCTGCTGGAACTGGCAACTCAGCTCAATTCCGAGACCAAGAAGAGTGAGAATGACAGGCTGTCCATCCTTCAGCTACGGCAAGCGGAGATGATTGAAAAGCTGGCTAAGTCTGTACGCGAGAAAATGTCATCCACGGTGGGCAATTAGCGGAAAGTTGGCTTGAAATGCTCGTCTGGTTGAGATCGAACACACCGGTCGCGATGATCGCGCTAGCCGTTTTAATATCGATTCCGGGTCCTGCAGCCGCACTCAGTCAAACTCCGGAAACTTCGAGTAAGGATGCCGCTGTCAAGTCTCAAGATGCATCCGCTCCAGCCAAGCCTGATGTTTCGAACAAGCCGATCCCGGACAAGCCTGTCACGGATAAACAAAGCAAAGAGGCTGACGCTCTTGCGCAGCGACAGAAGCAGCTTGCAGACGATACGGCCAAGTTGCTTGCTCTGGCCAACGATTTAAAAGCCGAGATGGACAAGAGCACGAAAGATACGCTTTCGCTGGGCGTGGTGAAGAAGGCTGAAGCAGTGGAGAAAATGGCGCACAAGGTTCGAGACGAGATGAAGAAGTCGATGGGGAACTGATCGGCTTCCCAACGTTTCCTAGAATGGAATTCCTCCGCGATTTGTACCGTTGATTTCGCACTTTTCTCTGATCGATGCGGATGTGTATTCCGATCTTTGCTGAAAACGCGCCTGCACGAATCAAGGTAGATTCTTCCTGGGGAGAGTCGACAGAAGGGCGTGATGGGTTTACGCATTCGGTGCGTCGCATTGTGGTCAATATGAGACGCATGCGGCAAAGAAGGCGACCAACCTTCCGCCATGTGCGCGATTCAAAGCGAAAATGGCTCTGCCTGGGGGATGCTGGGGTGATTCGAGGGCCGATCAGACAGGAGGAAGCCGCGATGCGAACTGCCGGACATCCTGTAGCCTTCTCTCTTCATTGCCGAAATCTTTCGCTGCGGGCTGTTCGAGTCGTCTCCATCGTCTTCTTGATCGCGAGTTCAGCGAGTGCAGGAGTTTCGCAGCCTGGTATGCGGGTTGGCATGTTACTCAGTCCTCAGACCGTCTATCAGTTTGGAGCCGTCTGGGGATCGATGCCTCAGGCTCACGCGAACCGGAAGCGGCTGGTGGAGCTGAAGCGACTGCACCAGCAAGAGATGACCTCTGATGTAGCCAAGCTGCTCAGCCTGGCTACTTCGCTGCAGCAGGAGGCCATGTCAGGCTCTGCAAACTCGCTGAACAGCGAGGACAAAGCAAAGCAGATTGAAAAGCTGGCAAAACAGGTGCGCAGCTTGATGGAAGAGCCGCTCCCCAATCCGTAGTCGAGACAGGTTGCCCGCTTGCAATCTGTGGCGGGCTAAGAAGTGCGCTTCTGGTCGGATTGCGAGACCCTTGGCGTCTTGTCTAGACAAACAAGGGAGCCAGGACAAGCGTAACCGTGGCCAGCAGCTTGATCAGGACGTGCAGGCTGGGTCCTGCGGTGTCTTTGAATGGATCGCCGACGGTGTCGCCAACCACGGCAGCCTTGTGAGCCTCGGAGCCTTTGCCTCCATAGTGGCCTGTTTCGATGAACTTCTTCGCGTTGTCCCAGGCTCCGCCGCCGTTGTTCATGAGCATGGCAAGAAGGATGCCACTGATGGTGCCGACCATCAGAAAGGCCGCGACTGCTTCGGCTCCTGAGAGGTTGACAATGTTACCGAACGCAGCGGGCAGATCTGTCGAGCTTTTTAGATGAAAACGCGTGCTTAAGTGCCGGAAGAGAACGCCGATGGTGACCGGCATAAGAACGGCCAGAGCGCCGGGCAGGACCATTTCTTTCAGAGCCGCGCCGGTGACGATGTTGACGCAGCGGGCGTAATCGGGCCGGCTTGTGCCGGACATGATGCCGGGATTTTCCTTAAACTGCGCGCGGACGTCCTCGATGACTTTTTCCGCAGCGCGACCGACAGCGCTGATGGCCATCGAGGAGAACAAATAGGTGAGCATTGCACCCAGCAGCGCCCCGACAAATACGGGAATGCTGGCCAGGTTGACGTTGGAGAAGCTCCAGTCGAGGGGCAGGTGAAATCCAGCGCTTTCGACGCGATGTTTGACGATGTCGTGAATGGCTTCGAGATAGGCGGAGAAGAGCAGGAATGCAGCCAGGGAAGCGGACCCGATGGCGTAGCCCTTGGTGAGCGCCTTGGTGGTATTGCCGGCCGCGTCGAGGGCATCGGTACGATCGCGGACTTCGTGAGGCTGATTGCTCATTTCCGCAATGCCGCCGGCGTTATCCGTGATGGGGCCGAAGGTGTCCATGGCCAGGATGTAGGCGGCGCTGGAGAGCATGCCCATGGTGGCGATGGCAGTGCCGTAGATGCCTTTGGCGTAGTCGGCGATGCCTGTGGCGTCGTCCAAGGCGCGGACACCGAAGTAGTAGCTGAGCAGCAGGGCCGCACTGATGACGAGGACGGGGAGCGCGGGGGTCTGCATGCCGACGGCGAGGCCGGTGATGATGTTGGTCGCGGGACCGGTCTTGCAGGCTTCCGCAATGGACTGGACTGGACGGAATCGGGTCTCGGTGTAGTACTCAGTGATGGAGACGAAGGCGAAGGAGGTCAGGATTCCTACTACGCCTGCCGCTAGAAGCCACCAGCGATCCTGGAGGAGGAAATGAACCCCGGCCGCGAATCCGAGGAGAGCCAGGAAGCTGGTCACATAAAATCCACGATTGAGGGCGTGCATGGGGTCGTCGGTCTCCTTGCTGTGGACGACGGACACACCGACAATTGAAGAAACGATGTTGATGGCATGCACAATCAGGGGGAAGAGAATGCCCTTGATACCGAAGACAGGAAAGAGGGCAGCGCCGAGGATCATCGCGCCGACGCTTTCCGCAGCAGAGGACTCGAAGAGATCGGCTCCGCGGCCTGCGCAGTCGCCCACATTGTCGCCGACCAGGTCGGCGATGACGGCGGGGTTGCGCGGGTCGTCTTCGGGGATGCCGGCTTCAACTTTGCCGACCAGGTCAGCGCCGACGTCGGCCGCCTTGGTAGAGATGCCGCCGCCGAGCTGGGCGAAGAGGGCAACGAGGGAGGCGCCAAATCCGAAGCCGACAAGCTGGTAGGGAACAGCTTGAGGGTTTTGAAGCCCTCCGAAGGCCAGGAAGAGCGTGCCGATGCCCAGCAGCGCCAGGCCGACGACGATCAGACCGGTGACGGCTCCTCCGTGGAGAGCGAGTTTCAGGGCTCCCCCCAGGCTCGTTCGGGCGGCAGCGGCGGTGCGCAGATTGGCACGGATGGAAACGAACATGCCGGTATAGCCGGAAATACCGGAGCAGGCGGCGCCAATGAGGAAGCTGATGACCACCTTGGTGGCCAGGGGGGCGGTCAACGGATAGAAGCGGTATCCGGCATAGAGGATAGCGGCCAGCACCACAGCCATGATGGCGATGGTCTTGTACTGGCGGCCCATGAAGGCTTCAGCGCCTTCTCGGATGGAGGCGGCGATCTCCTGCATCTCTGGGGTTCCCTGCTCGGAGGCGAGAACTGACCGCGCGAATAGGAGCGCAGCAACGAGGGAGAGGATCCCAGCTCCGATGGCGATCCAGAGGTAGATTGTGCCGTCGCTGGCGTTGGAATTCGCGAGTGGGGAGAGGAAATTTGCCAGCATACCAATCTGCATTGCAGTCGAAGCGAACATTCGGGGAGAAACCTCCTGAGATCGTAAAACGGATCGAATTGTTTTGGTACAAAACAGGACACACGATTTCCAGACAAGTCAGAGGCTGGCCCGTGGGAATGGAAACCATGCAAGTTCAACAGGACGAATAGAAACACGGCGGCAATTCAATCGTCAATAAGCTTTGGCTCAAGGGACGGTCGGAGGGCGGTAGGGAAGTGATCTTTTCCTGAAGCGATGGGGTTGATACAATCGGGTGGGTCCTGGTGCGGAACATGGCCGTCTCCGACCGGGCGGACAGGCGCGAACGAATTTGCGGGAGAGGTAGCGACGATGCAGAAAGTGGTTTCTGTTTCGAATGGCGTGGAGCAAACGAGTTCGCCTGAGGAAGTGACGAGTCTGGCCGACTCGGGTCCGCTGAGCGGGATCCTGAGTTCACAGCAACTGGTGGAATTTTACAAGCTGATGTATGGATCGCGGCGGATCGACGATCGCGAGATCATGCTGAAACGGCAGCAGAAAATCTTCTTTCAGATCTCAGCGGCCGGCCATGAAGCTTTGCAGGTGGCTGCGGCCAAGGCGCTTCGTCCTGGGTATGACTGGGTGGTCCCGTACTATCGCGATCGGGCTCTCTGCCTGGCGCTGGGCGTGACGGCGGAAGAGATGCTGTTGCAGGCTGTAGGCGCGGAGGCGGACCCGGCAAGCGGCGGGAGGCAGATGCCGACGCACTGGGGAAGCACACGGCTGAACATTGTGAGCACGTCCTCTTCGACGGCAACCCAGGTTCTGCATGCTGTCGGCTGTGCAGAAGCGGGCCGGTACTTCGCTCGCTTCCCTGAGTCGGCTGCAAAGGCTCATGGGGACTACCGCGCCTTTCACGATGTGCGATTTGAGGGCGATGAGGTCGTACTGACATCGATCGGCGAGGGAGCTACGTCGCAGGGAGAGTTCTGGGAAGCTTTGAATACGGCCTCGAACCAGAAGCTTCCGGTGATCTTCCTGATTGAAGACAACGGATACGCGATTTCGGTTCCGGTTGAAGTCAACACGCCGGGAGGAAACATCTCGAAGCTGGTCGCCAATTTCCCGAATTTTTACTTCGCCGAAGTGGATGGCACCGATCCCGAAGCGAGCTACCAGGCGATGGTTGGCGCGGTGGAGCATTGCCGGGCTGGGCACGGACCGGCATTTGTACATGGCCATTGCGTAAGGGTGTACTCGCATTCGTTCTCTGACGACGACAAGGGCTATCGGCTGGGCGCGGAGCGGGATGCGGACGCGCTGCGCGATCCCTTGCACAAGCTGCAGATGAGGCTGCTGAGGGAAGGAATCCTCAGCACCGGTGAGCTGAATGAGCTGGAGCAGGAGATCGAAGACCAGGTGGCGGCGGCAGCAATGCGGGCGACGGCTGCGGCCTTTCCCCCGCTGTCGAGTGTGCTGAACCATGTCTATTCGGCGGAATTCGACCCGACACGGCAGGAACTTCAGACGCAGCCGTTGTGGATCCAGCAGGGCAAAAAGGCTGAGGCAGATCGAACCATGGCCGATCTGATCAACGCCTGCCTTCGGGATGAGATGCGGAGCGATCCGCGCATCCTGGTGTACGGCGAGGATGTGGCCGATGCCAGCCGGGAAGAGGCGCTGGCTGAGGTGAAGGGCAAGGGCGGAGTTTTCAAGCTCACTGCCGGGCTGCAAACGGAATTCGGTTCGGCACGGGTATTCAATTCGCCGCTGGCTGAAGCGAACATTGTTGGGCGGGCGGTAGGGTATGCCGTGCGCGGACTGAAGCCGGTCGTTGAGATTCAGTTTTTTGATTACATCTGGCCCGCTGTGCATCAGATTCGAAACGAGTTAGCGTTGATGCGCTGGAGGTCAAATGGTGGGTTCCGATCGCCGGTAGTCATTCGCGTGGCGATTGGCGGGTATCTGACGGGCGGGTCGATTTACCACTCGCAGAGCGGGGAATCGATCTTCACGCACATTCCCGGGTTGCGGGTTGTCTTTCCTTCGAACGCGCTCGATGCCAATGGGCTTTTGCGCACGGCGATTCGCTGCGACGATCCAGTCTTGTTTCTCGAGCACAAACGGCTTTATCGCGAACCTTACGGGCGGGCGCCGTACCCGGGGCCGGATTACATGGTTCCGTTTGGCAAGGCGGCGGTGACGCGTGAGGGCACGGATGTCACGATTGTGACGTACGGTGCGCTGGTTCCCCGGGCGCTGCAGGCTGCCAAGCGCGCGGAACGGGAGCATGGAATTCAGACCGAGGTCATCGATCTGCGGACCTTGAGCCCTTACGATTGGGAGACCATTGCGACTTCGGTGAAGAAGACGAGCCGGGTCATCGTGGCCTACGAAGATATGAAAAGCTGGGGCTATGGGGCCGAAATCGCAGCGCGCATTGCCGACGAGCTTTTCGAGGATCTGGATGCACCGGTCAAGCGCGTGGCGGCCATGGATACATTTGTGGCATACCAGCCTCTGCTTGAGGACGTCATCCTGCCCCAGCCGGAAGATTTGCTGAAGGCCATCGTCGATCTGCGCGCTTTCTAGCCAGACTCGCTCCACTTCAATCAGCGCGGGTATCCCTGAGGAGAGAACGTATTGCAGCCAGACCCTTCGGTGAAGAAGGTGCTGATTTATCGGCTCGGCAGCCTGGGCGACACCAC
>CAILBQ010000511.1 GCA_903832475.1 uncultured Acidobacteriota bacterium
CTAGTGAAGTTGTTCGCAACTTCGCCCGAGGACCGGTCCAACTCAATTTCGCGCTGCTTGCGCGACGCATTCCTAAAAAAGATTTTTCCCTGGTCTTGTTTCTCAACAACAAGGAGAGTGGCAGTGAAGGAAAAAGGTGTAGTGAAGTGGTTTAACGGCGCGAAGGGATACGGCTTTATACAACGATCTACCGGTG
This sequence comes from uncultured Acidobacteriota bacterium, assembly GCA_903832475.1. Classification (GTDB taxonomy): domain Bacteria; phylum Acidobacteriota; class Terriglobia; order Terriglobales; family Acidobacteriaceae; genus Acidicapsa. The sequence goes on from CAILBQ010000511.1 coordinate 197, forward strand.
AAGATGTCTTTGTCCATTTCTCTGCGATCCAGTCAGATGGCTATCGTTCTTTGAATGAAGGCGAGGCGGTTGAATTCGAATTGCAACAAGGCCCCAAAGGCTTAAACGCCATCGAGGTCACGCGCCCTGCCTGAGCGGATCACGAACGAAATGATACTCAAAATTTCTGAAATCTAAGGCCGACAACCAGCCGCCGCGGGATTTCTGCGGCGGCTAAGTCGTCTTGTCGCGGGACGATTGGTTGCCCCGGATCCGGGAGATCGCCCAAAGCGCCGCGTCTGTCGCCCCACGCTGCTGGACGGCTTCGCGACTCTCGTCGCCGCCCTCGGTTGCGGAATGTCCGGTTTCGGCCCAGCGCTCAAGCCAGGGAAGAAACCGCCCCAGCCCGGAGTTGCCCATGGCCAGCGAGATGTTCCGGCGCAATCCGAAAAATCCAGCTCGCCTCACCGGAGACCCGTTGAAAAGCCGCTCGAACTCCGCCACGTCGAGATCCGCCAGCCACTCCAGCGACGGGTTGATCAACTCCTGCCGCGCCCTGAGATCCGTCTCGGCCGCAGGTTGCAGCGGCGCCTTGCGGTTCCACGGGCAGACATCCTGGCAGATATCGCAGCCGAACACCTGCCTTCCCATTCCTTTTTTCAGGTCGTCATCGATCTCGCCCCGATGTTCGATGGTCAGGTACGAGATGCAGCGCACCGCATCCATCTGGTAAGGCGCGATCAGCGCGCCGGTAGGGCAGGCCTCGAGACATCGCCGGCAACTCCCGCAGCGATCCGGCACCTCGAGCGGCGCCGGTGTTGCGGGAACCTCCAACGACGTCACCAGCACCGCCAGGAAATTCCAGGATCCGAGCTTAGGGTGAATCAGGCAGGTATTCTTGCCCGTCCAGCCAACGCCGGCCGCGTGCGCCAGGGAACGTTCGACCACTGGACCCGTATCCACATACGCCCGGCTTTCAAAGGCGCCAAACGCCGCTTTCAGACCGGACTCGAGCTGGCGAAGACGCTTTACCAGGACTTTGTGATAATCGCTGGGCCGCGTCGTCCCGCTCACCCCGCGCTTGCCTGACCATGCGTAGCGCGCGATCCAGCCTGCGCCTTGGTCGGCCGGCGCCACGGACAACGGCGCCTCGGCATGGTAGCTGGCCAGGCAGACGATGACGGAGCGAGCCCATGGGAACGGCACCTGCACGTTCGACCGCACCAGTTGGCCCTGCTCGTCACGGCGAGCCAGGTACGCCATGCCGCCGTTTCGTCCCTGCTCAATAAATTCGGAAAAACGCCCGGCAGCCAAGGTCGTCTGCCTGTGCGGAAGCCCCACCCAGCCCGCTTCCACGAATCCTGCTTCGCTCGCCAGTTGCCGGATCGAGGCTGCGGAGAGTTCCAGACGCTCGGCGGGAACGCCCTTTTCAGCGTCGGTCGCGGACAAAATGGAACCGGAGAGGGTCATCTTTGCGTATTCACTACAACGAATGAGAAGTGTGGATTGAGTTTTCAAACCAGCTTCCCGCTCGGGAGGACTTTTATGACTGTAACGCCTTTTTCTAATCTTGCTTCTGCTGCCCATCCCCTGCCGGCGTTGATCTCCGTGAACAGTGAACTGGTGCGCGGAACTGAAGCTGAAATTCTTGCCAAACTGTTGCCTCGGGTTCAGGGAGAGTCGGTTGCACTCGACCTGTCCGGCGTGGAACGCATCGACGCCGCAGGCATCGCTGCGCTGATCACCCTCTATTGCACCGCCGTCGAAGCGGGAACCGACTTTTCCGTCGTCTCGCCCTCGCACCACGTGCTGGAACTGCTTCGCCTGGTTGGGCTCGAGTCAATCCTGGTCGCCGGCAGCAGCCGCTCGCGCCGCACCCGTCCCTGCCAGGAATGTCCGGCCGCGTAGCACAAGCAGCGTCTTGGATCCTTTCCGGGGGCCACTGGTCAATCTTGCGAGTAGTAGCCTTCGCGGGTGACGACCTGGTATTTGTCGTCCTTGGCCTTCAGCAAGATCTTGTGAAAACCGTCCGAGTCGTCTTTGCTGGCCGGCTTGTCCGGGGTGTATGTCAGCAGGTATTGACCTTTCAGCTCTTCGGCGATCTGGGCGTAGACTTCATCGAAACTGTCCTTCTTCTTGGCTTCAAAGGCGATGCCGCCGGTGCGGTGGGCAATCTGTTCCAGAATCTTCTTCCCGTCGACTTTCTGCTCGCCTGATCCGGGTCGCGGCATTCGACCACCGCCCGGGAAGCGACCGCCTCCCGGATATCCGCCGCCACCCATGCCGCCGCCGCGTCCCATCCCCGGACCCATTCCCGAATTGTCGCGATCCTCTTCGCCTTTGAAGTACACGGTATAGACCGATACATTGGCCTTTTCCGCGGCATCGACCGCGTCGCTCAGCGTCTCCTTGCTGCCCCGGTCGACGCCGTCGGAAAGCACAATGACCGCCTTGCGGCCGGGCTGCTTCATCATCAACTCGTTGGACGCCAGATAGATGGCGTCATAGAGCTGGGTTCCACCGCCGCGCCGTCGTCCCCCTCCGCGTGCGCCCTTGTCATCCGGGTCGCTCGAACCGGCGCTGTCATTCGAGCCGCCCGTCGACGACGACATCTCATCCAATTCATGATGGAGCTTCGGTTTCGACGCAGTGAAGTCCTGAAGCAGCTCCACCTGGTGGTCGAAGTGCAGCAAAAACCCCTTGTCCGCGGGCTGAGTCAGCATCTGGTCGATGAACTTTCCCGTCGCCGTTCGCTCGGCCGGCAGCGCATTCTGCTGGCTTCGACTGGTATCGACCAGCAGGCCCAGCCGGAACGGCAGATTGGTGTCATGCGAGAAGCTCTTGATGGTCTGCGGCCGACCATCTTGCTCCAGCACAAAATCTTCCTGCTTTAAGTTGGGTACGATCTGTCCCTTCTTGTCCCGCACCGTCACGGGCAGGATCACTTCGCGAGCCTGCACATTCAGCGTGGTGACCGGAGTCGCTTCGTGCGATTCCGCAGGCTGCTGGGCGTTGCCAGCCAGGTCGCAGACACTTACGAGCAGGCCCATAGCAACCAATGGCATTGAGTTCAAGTACATTTTTTTTAGCATTTTAGGTCATCTATCCTGGATTAAAGATGAAGTCATCGACAGCAGCGAGGCAGCCTGCAAACGGGCCGCACGACTGGGATTAGACGGCAGAATCCGTCAGTCGTTGACGGTGCCTGACGCCCGAGCCAAATTCGGAGTGCATTTCCGTTTTGGCACTGTGAAGAAAGAAAGCTGAGAATTCGTGGCCTGAGGCCTTTCCGGGTTTCATCGGCGAGTTCTAGCATGAGTGCAAATCACCTTCGTGGAGAAACTTCATGCTGTCGCAGCCCATGCGCCTGCACGCGTCCTCGTGCGCTTTTTTCGTCGTGATTTGCCTTGCTTCTACCTCTTTTAGTCAAACTTCCGGCCCGGTCGAAACCCCTAAAGTTTCGTCTTCGCACTGTTTTTCGCTTGCCGAAGCTGGGCTTCGCCCCGACGTGGAGCTTTGCGTTTCCGCTCACGTGTATGACGTCGTTGAACTTCCCGACGGCACCCGCTTTCTGGACGTCTGTCCTCCCAGTCTTCCTGACGCCGAGTGCGGTTTCACGATCGTCAGCCCGCGTGACGACCGGGCTGAGGTGGGCGATCTGCGCAAGCTGCGCAACCAGGACGTTCGCATCCGCGGGGTGGTCCGAGTGACACACGGACGGATGGGACTGACGCTCAGCCATGCCCGCCAGCTGAGCGGAGGGCCGGAAAAATTTCGCCCTAACCCTCTGCTTGCGCGGAATTTTGACGCTCAGAGCAATCGCATGCCCGTGAGAGACCCCAACCTCGTTCTTTCCGGACGGCACCGAGCCTTCATGAACAACCGAGATCAGGAGCCTACGTCGCAAGCACGCTGACTTCACCAAAAACTTCCGGAATTCTCCCGTAAATTACTGATGCGGTATAACGTTCCGCGCCACACTATCCCTCCCCGCAGCAGCGCTAGCCCAATCGACCGCAGGTGTGCGAAGAGAAACAATGCAGCCGCCGGCGGGTACAACAAGAAACAAACCGGGGAGAGCCGCGTGATCCTCTTGCTGACCACGTAAATCCCGAAGACGGCGGCGTAAAGCACCAATGCTCCTGCACGCGCCCATCCCCCGACCACCAGAGCTACCAGCGGCAACGCAACCTGCAATACCAACCCCCCACATGCTGCCAGAGCCAGGGGCAGGTTGTAGCGATACAACGCGAAAAGATTCTTTTCCAGGTTGCGCACGACACCCCATGCGCCATCCGACCATCGCACCGATACCAAACCGGGACCTACGGCAATTCGTTGACGATAGCGAGCCCGCTTGACCATCCACCCCAGCCTCAGGTCTTCCAGCACTTCCATGCGCAGGGCCGTGAACCCGCCCAGCGATTCGTAGGTGCTGCGTCGGATCAGGTTGAAGGCGCCCACGCCGAGAAAATCTCGCGCTCGTGGATCGGCAACCCTCCAAGGTCGCATGGACCATACAGAAAGCGCGTGAATTGCTCCATGCATTGCCCTTTCTCCGAACGAGTGCGTGATCCAGTCGGGCATCAGGACAAGATGGTCAGCCTCCTCAGACTCGGCAAAGCGCAGCGCAGTCGCCAAGGCATGCGGCGAGAACAGCACGTCCCCGTCAGTGAAGAGCAGCCAGTTTGTGCGGGCTTTCGCTGCTGCCGTGGCCAGGGCGTGAGGTTTTCCCAGCCAGCCGGGAGGCAGTACGGCTATATGGAGAATGTCAAGAGTATGCCGAGTGTCCGATCCGCTCCTCGCAAAATCACTCGCGACGTCGTCCATGATTTGGCCGGTCCGGTCCGTCGAGCGGTCGTTGACGGCGATGATCTGCAGCGCGACCCCGCGCGAATCGAGCAGCGAATGCAGCGTGGCGCCAATGGCCGCTTGTTCGTTGCAGGCAGGAACGATCACCGTCAAGTTGGGCAGCGACCTGGACTCTTCCACCAACTCAGGCAGCGCGGCGCCGGCCCCGTCTGTCAGATCCGGTACGCGAGGAACCCCATAGCGCCACCACACCCATTGCGCCACCCATCCGAGAGCCAACAGCCAAGTCAGTCCGGCAAACACCCCGCTGACAACTTGCAAGGAAATCACAATTCCAGTATCGCCGGTGGGAGCCAGATCGGCTGCCGGAAAGCAAAGACAGTTTTACTGTCCCTGAAATGAGTAGCTTGCGGACTCTCTTTTCAAGCAAATCCTCGAATATCGAGTCGCGCGTTATGGAACGGGCGAGGAATCAATCTGGTTGTCAGGCGGCAGCGCCGATTGTGGATCAGGCTGCTGCTGTTGTTGCTGCTGCTGCATCTGTTGTTGACGCTGCTGGAGTTCCTGGATGAGCTGTTGCGGCGTCCTTCCGGATCCTGGCGGCTGTTGCTGCGGTGGCCCCCCAAAGGGCTGACGCGGCGGCGGGATGGGCTGCTGCTCCGGCTGTTCCTGATCTTCCGGCTGTTCGTCGTCGCCATTGCCGCCAGGCTGCCCCTGGCCAGCCTGATTTGGAGCAGGACTGGCGCCGTTCCGGGCCTGGGCCGTCAATACCACTTCTCGCGGCGTTCCCGCACCCTGGTCGCCAATCATCAGGACGTTGTAGCCGGAACCCTCCAGAAGCTTTGCCAGCACATCTCGTGGGTCGGCTGGACCATAGCTACCAAAAATGCGCTGGTCCCCCGTCAGCCCTTCGACCTTGACCCCGGTCTGCGAGGAAACGTCGCGAATGATCTGCAACAAACTGGAATTGGTCGCGGCAATCTCGAGCTGGTGCCCGTTCCATCCCACCTTGGCGGGGACGGCCTGCTCGTTGGCCGGCCATTTCGGCATGGGAGGCGGCTCGGGCACAGGCTGAGCCGCGACTTCCGCTGCCTTGGCTTCCTGCGCCGCCTTCTTGCTCTTTGCGCTGCGACGGTGCGTGACCGGAGCCTTACGCGAGCCTGTCGTCTGGCTGGGTTTGGTGGTGTTTGCCGAGGTCTGGCCGAGGGCAGCCGCTCCGCTTGCCGTCAGAACAAGCGCAAACATGGCAACAACCGCGGTCCTGACGCCACCTACAGAATTCATCAAAGTCTCCGCCGCAATCCAAAACGTCGCATCGTACAGCAACAACCCACAGTACGCGCGTGAACGTTACCCACGCACCTTCACTGTACTAGACTACCAACAGTAGGGTTTCGCTCGTCGAACTCTCTGCAAGTCTTCCCGGAGTGAAACGCATGAAGCGATCAAGCGGACAGCAGGCCAGATTGGCGGAAAACGCCGCATCGCGCCTGACCGTGATCGCTGCCGTCCTGTTGCTGGCCTGTGCCACCGCTCATGCAGTCAGCTGCACGCCCCAGGCGGAAATGCCTGCCGCCGACCGCGAAGCCTTGATTGCCGCCGCCACGCCTATCGCAAGTGCGGTCGCTTCGCAGAATTATGACGCCCTCCAAGCCTCGCTCCTGCCGGCGGTCATTCCCGATTGGGATGGCATCCGCGCCGGCGCCGCGGCTGGCGCTCCTCTTCTCAAAGGCGGCGAACTGCATTGGCACAACGCCTACTTCCTCGTTGCGACCGAACTCAAGGGCCCCACCGACACACAGTTTTTTTGCACCACGCCCGATGCCTCCCTGACCGTGACCATCAACTTGCGAAACCTGCCCCCCGGCCAGTACGCGCTGGTGCTCGGCGAATATGCCGGCTCGCCCATGGATGGTCAAATTGCTCTCATCCTTGGCTTTGACAGCAAGTGGAAGCTGGGCGGCCTGTTCGTTCGCGAGGGCACGCTGAGCGGACACGACGGGGTGTGGTACTGGACCCAGGCTCGCCAACTGGCCAAGACCAATCAGCCCTGGAGCGCGTGGTTCACCTACGATCTGGCCCGTTTTCTGCTGCTTCCCGTCGATTTCCTGTCTTCGCCAAACCTCGAAAAACTGGGCCGCGAACAGGCTCAGCTCAAGGTGAATCCCCTCGAGAGCCTGCCGCTTACGGTTTCCGGAACAGGTGGCGAATACGCAGGAAAAACCTGGAAAGTCACGGCTCTCCGCGTCGATCCAACCCTTCACCTTCCCGATCTGGGCCTGACCTACCAGGGTACCGGGCAGAGCGATCCTCGCGCCCAGCGCGCCGAAGCCATTGCCGTCATGTCCGGGTTTCTTAAACTCCATCCCGATCTTCGCAACAGTTTTCACGGACTTTGGGCTTATAGTGAAACTGATGGCAAGCAAAGCTATGCCATCGAGCAGGCGATGCACGATATCCCATAAACCAAGAAGCAATACCGAAGATGTTGAATCGCACCACGGACTAGAGCCTCAACGGCCATTCTCAAAAGCAACCAGGCTGCCTTGGCTGCAACCGATCGAAAACAATTCAGGAGAAACTGCTTGGCGCAACGGGAATTCCCCGGCAGTCCCCTTGTCGGCGTCGGCGCCGTCATTTTCGACGATCAGGACCGCGTCTTGCTGATTCAGCGGGCCACCGAGCCCAACAAAGGACGCTGGTCGATTCCCGGCGGTCTCGTCGAACTCGGCGAACCCATCCTGGACGCACTTAGGCGGGAAGTTCTGGAAGAAACAAGCCTTTCCGTCGAGCCAAAAGCAGTCGTAGATGTCGTAGATCGCATCTATACCGATAGGGTCGGTGTAGAAACCAGGATTCTTTATCACTACGTTGTCGTCGATTACTGGTGCCGGCTTGTTTCCGGCGAAGCCAAATGCAGTAGCGACGCGGCAGACATACGCTGGGCACCGGCGAGCGAATGGCAAAATTCGCTTGAACTGGATCCGGTGACGATACAGGTAATTCAACAAGGCTGGGCGATGGCGCGGGAGTCAGGGACAGATGCTTAAGAAGACAATTCTCCGGATTTCCATCGTGCTGGCCATCGTCGTGGCGGCGACCGGATCGGTCTTCTACGCCCGCCCTACTTGGGTCTACGCGCAGCTGCAGGAAATCCGCCTGCGCTTCGACGGGGTCGAGAGCCATCAGGTGATGATCGACGGGCACCGCATTCACTACTACGCGCGCGGACCGGTCGTCGGAACGCCGGTCGTTCTCATTCACGGCCTGGGCGGCCGCTCGGAAGACTGGACCAATCTCGCTCCGTATTTGGAGCACGCTGGCTTTCGCGTTTACACCCCCGACCTGCTCGGCTTTGGCCAGTCCGAAGAGCCGACCAATGCCACCTACTCGATCGCCGATCAGGCGCAGCTAGTGGAAAGCTTCTTTGACACGGTGGGAATCAAGCAGGCCGACCTCGCCGGCTGGTCCATGGGCGGCTGGATCGCCCAGAAGGTGGCTGTCGATCACCCCGAGCGGGTTCGGCGCTTGGTGCTGATGGACAGCGCCGGTCTGATGATGCGCCCGGACTGGGACACGCGTCTCTTCACCCCGACGACGCCCGCCGAACTGGACCAGCTCGACGCGCTTTTGATGCCGCACCCTCCCGTCGTGCCCGGCTTCGTCGCGCAGGACATACTGCGCCTGTCCGCCAGCTACGCGTGGGTGGTCAAGCGCGCTTTGGCCTCGATGATGACCGCCAAGGACGTAACCGACGCCGATCTGCCCAAATTGAAAATGCCGGTGCTCATCCTCTGGGGCGAGCAGGATCGCATCACTCCGCTGACCGAAGGCTGGGCCATGCACGCGCTTATCCCTCAGTCTCGGCTGGCTGTCGCCAAGGGCTGCGGCCACCTGGCGCCGCAAAGCTGCTCCAAACAGTTCGGCCCAGAAATGGTCAAATTTCTGCAGACCGGCGACCCCATGTCGACCAGCGACCGGCTCATGGCAAGCAAGCGATCCAGCGGCGGCCAATACGGCTTCTGAACTCGAACGTACATTAAATTGCATTGCAAATGTACATCCTGTACGCTCTCTGCATGGATGTTTCCATCACCCAATTCCGCCGCGACCTCTTTGAGCTGGTAAACCAAGCCATGAAGGGTACTGAGGTGTGCGTTGTTCATCGAGGTAAGCGCTTCAAGATCCAGCCGCTTGATGCTCCGCCTGATCGCCTGAGCCGCATCACCAGCCTGCCCATCGCAGAGCCTGCGCGTCCGACCGACCCCAATGACCAACGAGGCTCTTTGCTGCATGAGATGGAGAAGTCCTGGGAGCGGGACTGGAACTCCCTGTGATCGCCTACCTGGATACGAATGTCGTCGTGTGGCTGGCTCAAGGCAGCCTGGACCGAATCAGCCAAAAAGCGCAGCAGCACCTTAACGAAGCAGAATTGCTGCTCTCCCCCATGGTGCTGCTCGAACTCGAATACCTCTTCGAGGTCAAGCGCCTCCGCATTGGCGCGCGCGACATATTCCTCAAGATCGAACATGAGCTCGGCGTTCGCCGCTGCGACTTCACGTTTTCGTCGATTGTCAGCGCGGCGCTCGACGAGAAGTGGACTCGCGACCCCTTCGACCGGATGATCGTCGCCCATGCCAAAGCCAACGGCTTCGCGAACCTGATTTCTGCCGACGAAGAGATCAGCCAGCACTACCCGCGAACGATCTGGTAATCGCGTCTATTGATCTTCTTTCCAGACATACGCATCTTTCTGCGGCAAACCGATATGCCCCAGGACGCGGTAGACAAATTGCCGGGCCATCTCCGTCGAGTCGACTGGACGATTGTAGAAGGTGGGAATGACGGGAAAAATCACTGCGCCGGCGTCCGAGGCCAGCTGCATATTGCGCAGGTGGATGCGGTTGAAGGGCGTTTCCCGCACGCAGAGGATCAGCGGCCGGCGTTCTTTGAGCGTCACGTCGGCAGCCCGGGCAATCAGCGTGTCCGCCATGCCATTGGCAATCGAAGCCAGCGTTCCCATGCTGCAGGGCAGGACGATCATGCCGTTTGAGGGATGGCTGCCGCTCGCGATCGACGCCCCGATATCGTCTTGAGACAGCTGAATCGTCTTCGATCCATGGCAGCCTAAAAGCTTTTCAGTCAGTCCGTTGCGACCACTGATATCAAGTTCTTCTGCAAGAACGCGCAGCGAATTTTCCGACGGCAAGAAATGCACCCGCTCCACGCGATCGTCGGCCTCCAGCGCGCGAAGCATCTCCCGCGCAAACACGCTGCCCGATGCGCCCGTCATGGCGAGTGTAAGGTTCAACTCCAAGTTTGCATTCCTTCCTGAATCTGTCCGGCGGTCACGGCTTCGCGGCGCTGGCCTTTTTCACATACGTGGTCACGAAGAGGCTGGTCCAGCTCTCGCCGTTTTTCATTTCGACTTGAAACGTCAGCTTGTCCGGCGTCGGATTCTCGTAGGTCGCGCGCAGCACCGGGCCCGCCCCGGCAGGCTCGCTCATCAGCACCAGCTTGTTGCCGGTCAACTCGCCCGTCAGCATGGTGGGGTGGTACGACGTGTCGTTGAACCACCACGCCGTGTACTTTCCCGACTGCTTGTCAAAGGAAATGAAGTGGCGCGTGTCCGTCGGCTTGCGCCCGGGCAGCGTGGTCGAGAGCATTTCGCAGAGGTACTTGTTGGCGATTCCCATGGCAATGCTGTCGGTAGCATCACCCACCATGGCCGGCCCGCCGTCGGTGTTGAAGTTCTGCTTGCCCGCCCAGTCCCCCTGCATGAAGGAAAGCTTTGCCAGCGCATCGGCGGGCTGCACCGCGGCAGGGCCAGTGGATTGGCCTGCTGGTTGGACCGTCGGCTGCTGACCCGCAGCAGAAAAGACCCCGCTTACAGCCAAAAGAATCGAAACCAAAAGCTTCATCGAGACCTCCTGACGGACAGAAGATATCTTTTCACGGCTTCTGTCTTTCTGTATGCTCTCGAACCACTTTGTAGGCCGAGCCATCGTAACGGTAAAGGCGATCACTGACAGAGGCTGCCGATGCCCAGGAGACGTCAATATCCCGGTAGCCATGCGCTACCCGACCGCGCAACTCCAGTGCAAGCCCATTTGCAAAAAGCATGACTTCAGCTTTACCCCTTCTAACCCGAACGATCCAGAACCACTCGCAGTCCGCTCCAATCATGGGCGGCTTGCCATGGACAACGTAATCCTTTTCAGTTGTCTGTCCAAGGGGTACGCGAACAACCTCGAAAGACGCACGCATCTGTTCAGGACTGAGGGTTTTAACTTCACTGTCCAAATCGTCCGCTTCAACTTTTTTCAGCAAGGCATCGAGAACTTCATCCGACGGAGGTCCTGCATTCTTCAGACCGCGATTTCCATCGTCGGGAGAAAATACGATGGGAGACAAGCCAGACTTTGCTCCGCTTTGAGCAACGACACAGATTGGCGTAGAAACGATGCCGACCAGGATCACCGAAGCTATGACCGCGTGTCGCATCTTAATCGCCCATTACGCGCGCATAGATCGCGTCCACATTCCCAAGCTGCCGCGTCATGTCGAAAGTCCTGGCCAGCTGCTCCGGCGAAAGCCTCCCGCTGATTTCCGGATCCTTGGCCACTTCATCGCGAAAGACCAGATCCTCTTTCCACGCGCGCATGGCATGGGACTGCACCAGCCGATAGGCGTCCTCGCGCATCATCCCGGCCTCCGACAGGTCGAGCAGCAGCTGCCCGGAAAACATCAGGCCGCCCGTGCTTTCCAGATTCTTGATCATGCGCGCCGGGTACACCAGCAGCCTGTCGATCAGCGAAGTCGTCTTGGTCAACAGGTAATGCGTGAGGATGGTCGAATCGGGGAAAATGATGCGCTCGACCGACGAATGCGAGATGTCGCGCTC
>CAILBQ010000512.1 GCA_903832475.1 uncultured Acidobacteriota bacterium
CCTCAGGGGAATCTGCTTCTGTCTTTGCCCTTGATGTTGCCCTCTCCTTTCTTTCTGTCATTCCCCTCAGGCGAATCTGCTTTTGCGCTTCCGTCTGTCACCCTGAGCGGGCAAAGCGAGTCGAAGGACCTGCGGTTGCCCTTGCCTTTCTGTTGCCATTCCCTCCGGGGAATCAGCTTCTGTTTTCGCCTTTAGCGCATCCCCCGCACGGCAGGCGCCAAGGCCCGAGCGCCATCGGCGCGCTTCATCCCAGCCCAGGCCAAAGCGATGAGTGGCGCCTCAGCGATCACTGATCGCGCCGGCCTGGGGACATCCTCGCCCAAGGAGCAAGGACTGAAAGCCAGCCCCAACTGCCTCAACGGCGACATCCCTGGATGACTCGACTCAACCCATTTTGACTCCGCCGAAGGCGTCCGAGCGCACGGCAGGTGTCACTCCGTTCGCAGCGCCGTCATCGGATCGATCCGCGAAGCCCGCAACGCCGGCACCGCGCAGGCCACCAGTGCCGTCCCCACCAGCACCGCCACCATCCCCATCAGCACCACCGGATCGAACGCGCTCGTCCCATACAGCATCGACCGAATCATCGCTCCCGCCGCCGCCCCACCGGCAATCCCCAGCGCCAGCCCCACCGCCACCGGCCTCAGTCCATCGAACAGCACCAGCCTCAGAACTTCGGATCGCTGCGCCCCCAGCGCCATACGTATCCCAATCTCCGCAACCCGCTGCGTCACCAGGTACGAAAGCACGCCATACAGTCCCACCCCCGCCAGCAGCAGCGAAAGCCCTGCAAACGCCAGCAACAGCGTCGCACTGAAGCTCTGGCTCGCCGTCGTCCGATTTACAATCTGCTCCATCGTCAGCACGTCATACGTCGGCAGCGCCGCATCCATTGCCGCAATCTGCTGCTGCACCGGCACCGCCATCGCCAGCGGATCAATTTCCGTATGCACCACGATCGTCGCCGTCCCCGTCTGCCGCACCACCCCCGAATACAGCGGAAAATACATCGTTGGCCGGATCGGTTCCGTCACGTCATACGGCGTATCGCCCACCACCCCGACGATCTCGTAGCTCTCCTCTTTACCAGACCAGGAACAGTTCACATGCATCCCCAGCGGCGAAGCACCCGGCGCGAACTGATCCGCAAACATCTTGCTCACCACCAGGTAGTGATAATCCCCCAGCCGCTCATGCTCGGTAAACACCCGCCCGCTCAGCAGCGGAATCTTCATCACGCCGAAATACCCCGGCCCGGCCGACCTGGTCAGCGCGTCATACTGCAGACTGAACGTCGGCGCCGGCTTCTCCGTGATCGTGAACACATGATCGTCCTCATACCCGCCCCCCGGCGGCGTCGTCACCAGCGCCGCATCCTTCACACCCGGCAGTCCCTTCACGCGCTCCAGCACCGCCTCGTGAAATCCCAGCACTTTCTCCGGCGTGTTGTATTGCGTTTCCGGCAGCCCATATTTCACCGTCAGCACATGATCCGTCAGGCACCCCAGGTCATTCGAACGCAGGTGCACAAAGCTCTTGAACAGCAGCCCCGCCGCAATCAGCAGCACCACCGTCAGCCCAATCTCCGCCGTCAGCATCGTCTTGCGCAGCCACGCCTTCGACTGGCTCCCTCCAATCGCTCGCGAAGACTCCTGCAATGCGCCCAGCACGCCTTTCCCTGTTGACGAAATCGCCGGCACCAGCCCCGCCAGCAACGAAGTCCCCGCCACCAGCCCCAGCGCAAACGCCATCACCGTCCAGTCCACCCCGATCGCATCCGTCCTCGGCAACGCGCTCCATCGCGTCGCCAGCCACCGAGTCGCCGCCAGCGACAGCATCAGCCCCAGCCCTCCGCCAGCAAAGGAAATCAGCACGCTCTCCGTCATCTGCTCACGAATCAGCGCCAGCCGGCTCCCGCCGAGCGCCCCGCGCACCGCCACCTCCTTCCTCCGCGCCGCCGACCGCGCTACCAGCAGATTCGAAACATTCAGGCACGCAATCAGCAGCATGCATCCCACCGCTGCCAACAGCACCACCAGCGGCGTCTTCACATCCTGCACCACGTCGTCAATCATCGGGCGAAACACCGCATCCTCGGCCACCGGCGCATTGGCATTGGCCAGATGAATCCGGTACTGCAGCGCCGTCACCGGCTGTATCGCCGTCGCCGCGCTCACCCCTTCACGCAGCCGTGCCACCACGTGCAGCGGATGCATGTCATGCCGACCATACGTCTCCGCCGAAAACGTCTGCCCCAACGGCACCCACACCTGCGCCTTCGCTGTCGGATACGCGAACCATTTCGGCAGCACCCCAATCACCGTGTATGCATTCGAGTCCAGATGGATCTGCCTTCCGACAATCGCGGGATTCCCGCCCCACCGCCGCTGGTAAATCGACCACGTCAGCACCACGACGTGATTTCCCTGTGGCCGGTCCTCGTCCTCACGAAAATTCCGCCCCACCGCCATCTCCGCACCCAGCAAGGGGAAAAGCGATGCCGACCCCGCTGCCGCCTCCACCACCTCCGGCAGCTCCGCATGCTCCCCCGTCAAATTGAATCCATAGTCCCGCCACGCCGCCATGTTTTCAAAGCCATGCGTCTGCTCTCGCCACTCCCGGTAGTCCCCCGGCGCCACCGTATTGAATCCACTCCCGCCCGCCCCTTGCCGAAAATGCTCGTACACCATCACCAGCTTCCCAGGATTGCGAAACGGCAGCGGCTTCAGCAGCACCGACCGCACAATGGTGAACAGCGAAGTCGTCGCCCCAATCCCCAGCGCCAGCACCACCACCGAAACCACCGCAAACCCCGGCGCCCTCACCAGCGTCCGCACTCCATAGCGCAGTTCGCGCCCCAGCGCCTCCAGCCAACCCCAACTCCATGTCGCCCGCGCCTCATCCCGCACCAGAGCCGGATTGCCAAACTCCCGCAACGCCGCCCGCCGCGCCTGCTCCGGAGTCATCCCCCACGCCTCGTTCTCGCGTATTTGCTCCTCCAGGTGAAACTCCAGCTCCCGCGTCAACCGCTCCGTCTCCTCACCGCGCCGCATCAGGGAACTCAACGATCTAACCACCCTCGAAAACCACCGCATACCTCATCCCTCCTGCAATGCCCCGGCGCACGAACAATGTCTCTCACTGCACACTGTTCACTGCACACTGTCCACTGCCCACTGCCCACTGCCCACTCGTACTACGCCCCCTCCACCACCAGGTTCACCGCCGCCGACAACCGGCTCCACGACTCCTGCTCCTTCGTCAGTTGCGCGCGTCCCGCCGCCGTCAGCGAATAGAACTTCGCCTGCCGCCCGGTGTCGCTCTCCGCCCACTTGGCCTTGATCCACCCCTGCTGCTCTAACCGGTGCAGCGCCGGATACAGCGACCCCTGCTGCACCTGCAAGACTTCGTTCGAAATCTGCTGAATCCGCTTCGCAATGGCCCACCCATGCATCGGCTCCAGCCCAATCGTCTTCAGGATCAAAAGATCCAGCGTCCCCTGCAACAAATCACTCGGCTTTCCCATACCTTGATTATCTACACAACCATTTGTAGATAGTCAAGGCATCGGCTGCAGCCCGCCACAGTATCGTGCAAGAAGTGAATCGGATTCGCGAGGCTCTTGCTTTTCTTTCTGTCATTCCCCGTAGGGATTCTGCTTCTGCTTTCACGCCCAGCGCGTCTTAGGGGGCAAATCCGTCAGACTGCCTCATCCACACTCACACTGTCCTCAAACCAGCTTCCACCCCTCGCCTTCCGGCATCCACCGCCGGCCATGCATATCCAGCCACGGCCCGTAAGGCTTTCCCGCAATCGGGTCCGATCCAAACCGCAGCACATTCCCGTCCACGTCGAGCACCTGCATCTCCAGCGCCCAGTCATAATTCGTCGGCGGATGCCGAATCACCGCTCCCGCCGCCACAAACTCCGCATGCAGCGCCGTCACATCATTGGTCCCAATCCACACCCAGGCTCCCGGCTGCCCCTGGTCTCCCACCGACAAGAAAAGTGAAGTCTTCCCTCGCGCCACACACGCAAAATAATCCGCCTGCCCCCACTCCTTGCGAAATCCAAGCTTCTCCTCGTAATACGCAACCGCCACTCCCAAATCGCGAACCACCAGAATCGGATTCACCCCATAAACCCGCGCCTTCTCCTCACTCATAACGGTCGTCCTCCTGGGCAGGGGCCGCCGCGTCCCCCCTAGCTGTTAGCCCAATCAGCCATCATTGGGTGCCACCAACGGGAGCATTCGCGGCAGTAGCCGCATCCGCCCGCAGGGCAGGCGCTACGCTCAACGTCACGCTCGACGGAAACTCCTTCGCATGGTGCACCGCGTTATGCGCAATCACCCCCGTCGCCTCGCTTACGTTGTCCCCGCCCGTATTCAAGTTGCGATCAAAGCGCGGAAAATTGCTGCTGCTCACTTCAATGCGTACCTGGTGTCCCGGCGCAAAGTATATGCTCGTCTGCATCGGCTGAAACACCACCTTGTAGACCTTGTCCTTCTCCATCCAAACTGGCGGCTTGTCATACCCTTCGCGATACCGAACCCGTTGAATGTTGTCCTCGACGTTGAACGCCGTCCCATCCGGCAGCACATCGATCAGCCTCACCGTAAAGTCCGTATCCTTTGCGTCGCTCGAAACATACAGGGTCACATCCACCGGCCCGCTCACTTCCATCCCTTCCTTCAGCGGCCCGGTGCTGTACACCAGTACGTCATCCCGCATCTCCTCGCTGCGCTGGTCGAGCGCTCCCGCCCGGTACGCCGCGCCCATGCAGCAGAACCCGCCCCCATGCGTCGGTACCGGATTCATCGGGTCATAGGTGAACTTGTCCGCCGCATCTTTCCCTTGTAACTCCGAAGCCAGCACCCCATCCCCGTTCAACGAATTCGCTCTTCCGCTGCTGCCCAGGTAGTAGGTCACCGGCTTGGCATTCGCCGGCGGCCACACGTCGGAAGACTGCCACTTGTTGCTCCCCATCGTGTAATACCGCACCTTCGGATTCTTGGTCAGCACATCATTACTCTCGCCCTTCAAGAAATGATCGAACCAGGCAAACGTCAGCGCATCATAATCCAGCCGCGCATCGCCCATATCGCGCTCGCCAACCATCGTATGTTCCGAAGCGCCCTTGTAACTGCAATGCGGCACCGGCGCAATCACCGCGTACTGCTCATTTCCAATTTCCCCGTCCGCCTTCCGCGCCGCGTTGTATGCCGCGAGATTCGGAGCCACGCTGATGTCGTACCAGGTCATCATCCATAGCCCAGGCGCCTTGATCTTCATTGAGTCATTCCACAATCCGCCCTCATACCACGCCGCATCATTGGGCCCGCGCAGAATCATCGCCTTTTTCCCCGACGGTGTTGTATCCGCAAAGATCCCATGCTGCGCGCCCACCGCCGATAAAAGATCCTTCTCCGGCAAATGCTGCAACCCCTTCACCCAGTCCACCGCAGGCGGATGTGCAGAAAGGTCATACGACTTCGCCGCCGTCACCAGCGCCTCGCGGCTCATCCCCGCGGGAAAATTCGGCTTGCCGTCATTCGTCGAAAGCCCGTAGTCATACAGCCACGGCGCAAACAGCATCTGCACCGCCCCACCGCGAAACCAGTTGCCCTGCTCGTAGTACGGACCCACCCGGCCCACACCCGCCCCAAAGCTCTCCGGAATAAACGCGGCCAGCGCTTTATCTCCGCGCGATGCCACATTCAGCTGCCACTCCGCTGTCGACGAACACCCAATCAACCCCACCTTATCCGCCGACCACGGCAGCCCGCCCATCCACGCAAGCTCATCATCCGCATCGGTCAGCGGCACGCCCAGAATGTCATAGTCTCCCTCGGAGAAATACCGCCCCCGCTCATTCATCTCCACATACGCGTACCCATGCTTGACCGCCTCTAACTCGGTCGACATATCCCGCGGCGCACCTAACTCCACATCCCAGTAATTGAAGTTATAAGGCGTCCGCGAAAAGATGATGGGATACTTTTTCGACTCATCCTTCGGCCGATAAATATCCGCCTGCATCCTCTTCCCATCCCGCATCGGCACCATCACCTTGCGTTCAATAATGGCAATCGACTCAAGCTCTTTCTCCATCGCATTCCGCCGCGCAATCAACCCTGCATCGGACCCGCGCCCCTGGCTGAATACAAGCGATGGAAGCAACATAGGCGCGCACATAACAACCTGGCAGGCAATACTCAGTACTCGCTGCATATGTGATCTCATTTCTGTTGGAACTCGAAGGGTCAAAAGCGTCTCTCGCGCCAAAAATCGGAACTTACTCTGGTCTTGGACTCGACACAAACATCGGCGTCTGCGCGTCACTCGCAAACCGCCACGCACTCAAATACGCCAACTGCAAAATCTTCGTCATCTTCGCGTAGTCAATCTTCTCCGCCGTGTCCGTGATGTGGTGATAGTCCGGATGAAATCCCGTAAACCACCAGAACGCCGGCACATTTTTCAGCACGAAAGGAAACTGATCCGATCGAAAGAAAACATTCAACGCGCTCTCATGATCGAAGCGATCATCCAGCACCAGCCCCACCCGCTTGTTTTCTTCCTTCACCACCCGGTCGTAACTCGGCGAATACAGCGCTCCAATCAGGTTCAGTCGATTGGTCGTATCCTTCGGAATCTCGATCAACCCATCCGTCTGGGGGCTCGCCGTCTCATCTCGCCCGATCATGTCAAAGTTGATCTGCGCCCGCGTTGTCGCCAGCGGACGCAGCGGGTGCGCCGCCATCCGGTAAGCCCCCAGCAGCCCGCGCTCCTCACTCGCAAACACCGCAAACAGGATGCTCCTTTTCGGCCTCTCTCCATTCGCAGCAAACGCCCGCGCCAGGTTCACCACTCCTACCGTCCCCGACCCGTTGTCATCCGCGCCATGCCACGTCTGCACGCACTCAGCCCCAGCCGGCGTCTCGCGACCATTCTCGTCGACTGCGCCCTGTCCAGCTGCACAAGCCGCCTGCCCATCGTGATCATGATGCGCGGTAATCATCACCGTCTCCGCCTGCAACGTCGGATCCGATCCTTCCAGCAAGCCCACAACATTCGCCGTAGTTCCGCGCTGCTCGCTCGCGTTGACCAGGTGAATCGTAACCTTCGTCTCCGGCAACGCCCTCGACTGCGGACTCAGGTCCTTATCGATTGCCGCCTGCAGCGCGCTTCCCGTCGTCCCTGAAGTCCCAAACAACTGCGCCGCGACAACATCCTGCACCACCACCGAAGGAATCTGCACTTCATCCTCCGCGATCGCCTGCAGCGGCAGCGGCACCGCCCGCAGCACACTCCCGCCAATCTTCGCCTGCCGCTCCGCATTCGTCAGGTGCTTGCGATTCGGCTCCGCCACCACGATCAGCGCCACCGCCCCATGCGCCTGCGCATTCATCAGCTTCACCCGCGTCGTCGCATACCGCGTATTGCCGGTCCCGTTGAAGATCGAATGAGCATCATCCTCCTGCGGCTCATGATCGAACACAAACGCAATCTTGCCCCGCACATCGACATGCGCATAATCGTCATAGCCCAGCTCCGGAGCTGTAATCCCATATCCCGCGAACACGACCGGCGCGGTCAAATCAATCGCATGCTTGTAAGCCCCAAAGGCCACCGGCGCATGAAACTCCGTAGCCTTGCCTTTCTGCGTCAGCGTAATCGTCGTAGCCGCCCGGTCCGGCCGGTACTCGATCAGCTCAAACGCCTGCCGGTACGAAGCCTTCCCCTTTGCGTCCACCCCCGCCGGCTTCAGCCCCGCCGCGCGAAACTGCTCCTCGATCCACTGCATCGCCAGCTCATCGCCCGGCTGCAGACTCATCCGTCCCGCCAGCTTGTCCGAAGCAACGTAGCTCAAATCGCTCTTCAGCGTCTCCGCCTTCAGCGTGCGAAATCCAGCCTGTTCATTCGACGGAGCCTGCGCCAGACCACAGCACGGCAACAAGACAGCCACAAGGAACGCTCTCAACTTCAACATGCGCCCATACTACGTGCCGAACCGAACCAGCTCAATCGAAATATCCCCCTGCCCTGCGTCCCCAGTCCCTGAGTTCCTATGTCCCTAAGTCCCAGCCTCACCCGGCATCGCCTCCCACCCCAGCGCAACCTCCGGCAAGTCTTCACCGCCAATATCGATCGTCTTCTTCGCAACCCGCCGCGCACCCATCCGCTCGTAGAATCCCACCGCAGGATTCGCCTCCAGCACCCACACCAGCAGCCGCTCGAACCCCGCCGCTTTCAGACTGTCCGCCAGCCGGCAAAGCAACCGTCTTCCAACCCCCGCTCCCTGCCGGTCCTTCAGCAAATAGATCGCGTACATCTCTGCATCGAATCTCTCGACCGGCAGCCGAATCTTCCCGCCGCACGCAAACCCGCACACCTCGGCATCGTTCTCATCCGTCGCCACAAAGATATGTGCCGCCACTTCCGCCCACTGCGCCCGCCAGCGCTGCGCCTGCGTCGCCTCCTTCATCTCCGCCAGGAACGCCTCGGGCACAATCCCTCGGTACGTCGTGCGCCAGCTCTCCACCTGCACTCGCGCCAATCCGGCCGCATCTTCCTTCGTCGCACGTCTCACCAGGCAACTCATCCCCCGGACTCTACCACGACCCATCGATCGCATCTGCCTCAAGGAAGTCATTGCACAGAATGTGACGTCCGCCCCCGCATCCCTCTCGAGATTCGGCCTATAATGGGCGCAAAATCCATTCCGGGAATCACCGCCGCTACTCTGCTGCACTGCTTGCGCTTTCTTCACCTTTCCTCGGATCAGCCCGACAAGAATCGAATGTGAGGTAATCTCTGCCACCCGGTTTCGGGCAGGATCCTCGCTCGCTTCAGGCACCATCCGGGGAAGTCCGTGTACAAAACAGCCTCGAACTCGGCCCTCGCGCTGGCCTTGCTGTCCGCCGCGTTATCCATCTCCGCCTGCCCTCAGCCCACTCCCCACCCCACCGTCCTCCGGCCACGGAACCCCATACCCTCGCGCCCCGAGCCTCCGCGAGTCCGATCCGCTCGCCGCTTCCTCGCTCGCCGCGGCATTACCCCCCAATCCCCCATCCACAAAGCAGTCCGGCACATCGCCGCCCCTTCGCGGACCGCCCCCGAATCTTCCACCCCCACCTGGACTCCTGCCGGCCCGCTCACCGTCCTCACTCCCGCCTACGGACCCGTCTCCGGCCGCGTAGCCGCCCTCGCCCTCGATCCTTCCGACCCCACCGGAAACCACGTCTACCTCGCCACCACCGGTGGCGGCCTGTGGCGCAGCCAGAATGCCGCCGCCTCCGCCCCTGCCTCCGTCCAGTTCCTCCCCCTCACCGACAATCTCGGCGCCCTCACCGCCATACCCCAATCCGGCATCAGCGTCGGAGCCGTTTCCGTCCAGCCCGGCTCGACCGGCGTTCTCCTCGCCGGCCTCGGCGATCCCAATGACGCGCTGGATTCCTACTACGGAGCGGGCATTCTCCGCTCCACCGACAACGGACAGACTTGGACCCTCATCCAACATTCCCTCGACTACGAATCCTCCCTCAGCCCCCAGGATTACTGGTTTCTCGGCGAAGGCTTCGCCGGCTTTGCCTGGAGCACTTCCAACATCCAGACCGTCGTCGCCGCCGTCTCCCAGGCCTATGAAGCCACCCTGGTTCACGCCGGCCTGCCCAACCTCAGCTACGAGGGTCTCTACTACTCTCAGGACAGCGGCGCCACTTGGCATCTCTCGCAGATCTCCGACCCTGGCGGCTTCGACGTCCAGGGTCCCCAGGACGCCTTTGCCGGACCCGACGGCAACGCCGCTACGTCCGTAATCTGGAACCCAGTCCGCCAGCTCTTCCTCGCCGCCATTCGTTACCACGGCTACTACCAGTCCCCCGACGGCGTCACCTGGACTCGTCTCGCCTCCCAGCCCGGCATCGGCCTCACCACCGGCAACTGCCCCACCCAGCCCGGCCAGCCCGGAGTCGCCGGCTGCCCCCTCTTCCGTGGAGCCCTCGCCGTCAATCCCTCCACCGGCGACACCTTCGCCTGGTCCATCGACGAATTCAATCAGGATCAGGGCATCTGGCAGGATGTCTGCAATCTCGCAGGCAGTACCTGTGCGAATCCAACCTTGGCCTTCACCGCCCAGCTCAATTCCGCCGCTCTCGAAATCAGCGACATCAACGGCGCTGCCACCATCCCCAACGGCGACTACAACCTTACCCTCGCCGCCATCCCCGGCGGTCTCGGCTCCGGCCAGGACACCCTCGTCTTCGCCGGCGCCAACGATCTCTACAAATGCTCCCTCGCCAACTCATGCCAGTGGCGCAACACCACCAATACCGCGGCCTGCTCGAGCGCGGCCGTCGCTCCCTACCAGCACGCCCTCGCCTGGAGCCTCGGCAACCCACTCCTCCTCTATCTCGGCAACGACAGCGGCCTCTGGCGCTCCACCGACCAGGTCGGCGAATCCGGCGCCGTCTGCTCCTCCTCCGACGCCTCCCACTTCCAGAACCTCAACCCTTCCCTCGCCAGCTCGCTCACTGAAGTCGAATCTCTCGCTCAGTCCTCCGCCACCTCCGCCACCATGCTGGCCGGCCTGGGCGCCAATGGCTCCGCCGCCATCGTCTCCAACCCCACCACCCCCGTAGGTTGGAACCAGGTTCTCGACGGCGAAGGTGGCCCCGTCGTCATCGATCACTCCTCCAGCGTCAATAGCTGGTACGTGAACAATGCAGCCGGCGTCTCCATCTCTCACTGCAGTTCCACCACCGCCTGCACGCCAGCCCTTTTCACCCCCGTCATCGGTGAGACCCAGGTCCAGAACGACGGCCTCACCATGGATTTCCCCGCGCCCTTCCTGAAGGACGCCCTCGACAACTCCCAGCTCCTCGTCGCCACCTGCCGTCTCTGGCGCGGACCCACTTCCGGCACGGGCTGGACCACGGCCAACGCCATCAGCCCCATCCTCGACGGCGCCGGCGGTGCGGCCTGCAACGGCGACGCCCTCATCCGCTCCCTCGCCGTCCAGTCCATCACCGGCTCCACCTCCGGCGCGGAAATCCTGTACCTCGGCATGGCCGGCGCCGGCGATGACGGCGGCATCGTCCCCGGCCACGTCTTCTCCGCCACCCTCCTCTCCGGCGCAACCACCCAACCCGTTTGGACCGACCTCAGCCTCTCCCCCGTCCTCAACACTGCCGCTGCCTTCAACCCCGCCGGCGAAGACGTCAGCAGTCTGGTCATCGATCCTCACGACACCACCGGCTCGACCGTCTATGCCACCATCTCCGGCTTCGCCTCTACGTTTCTCCCTACTCAGTCCGTCTACCAGAGCATCGACGCCGGCGCGCACTGGACCGCCATCACCTCCAACCTGCCCAACGCCCCCGCCAACGCGCTCGCCATCGATCCCCAGGACGCCAACACCGTCTACATCGCCACCGACGTCGGCGTTTACATCACGCGCGCCGTCTTTACCTGCGGAACCGCCACGAATTGCTGGACCCTATACGGCGCCGGCCTTCCCGAATCCCCCGTTACCCAGCTCATCGCCACACCCACCGGCGCCTCCGGGCCCTTCGCCGGACAAGCCCTCACCGCCGGCACCTACGGCCGCGGCATCTGGCAGATCCCTCTCGTCACCGCCGGGACCACGCTCACCACCGCCATCGTCGCGCCCACGTCGCTCACCTTCGCCGGCCAGACCGTAGGAACCCCCAGCGCAGCCCAGACCCTCACCCTCAAAACCACCGGTTCCAACCCCCTCACCGTTACCAGCGTCAACTTCAGCGGCTTTGCCTCTGCCGACTTCTCCCAGACCACCACCTGCCTCACCGGCCCCATCGTCAAAAACGCCACCTGCACCATCAAGATCACCTTCACTCCAACCGCCTCCGGCTCTCGCACCGCCTCCCTTGTCATCACCGCCAATCTGCCTGGCGGCCAGCTCCTCGTTCCCCTCGCCGCGACCGGCCTCGGTACCGCCGGCATCGCCCTTCAGCCCGCCGGCCTCAATTTCGGCAACGTCCAGACCGCTACCAGCGCCCCCACCCAGAACATCTCCATCCAGAACATCGGCGGTAGCCCCGTATCTCTCTCCTCCATCACCGTCACCGCACCCTTCGTGAAATCCTCCAGCACCTGTTCCGGCTCCCTCGCCGCCAACGCGGCCTGCGCGGTCACCATCGGCTTCACGCCCACCCAGGCCATCGCGTACACCGGATCGCTCACCGTCCTTGACAGCGCCGGAACCCAATCTGCGCAGCTCACCGGCGCCGGCATCGCTGGCCCCACCGACACTCTTTCCACCGCCGGCCTGAGCTTCCCCGGCACCGTCGTCGGACAAACCTCATCCGCACTGCCCGTCACCATCACCAACTCCGGCGGCCTGCCCCTCACCGGTATCGGCACCTCCGTCACTGGGAACTTCTCCGCCGTCGACACCTGCGGCAGCACCCTCGCCGCTGCCTCCTCCTGCGCCGTCAACGTGACCTTCCTTCCCGCCTCCACCGGGAGCCTCTCCGGAACCCTGACCATCTCCGATGCCCTGCGCTCTCAGGTTGTTCACCTCGCCGGCACCGGATTGAAGCCGCCGCTCCTCGTCATTACCGTTTCCTCCGTCAACTTCGGGACCCAGCAGATCAACCTTCCCTCCACGTCCCACACCATCACCATTGAAAACATCGGTGGGTCTCCGCTCAGTCAGCCCACCTTCGCCCTCATCGGCGCCGGCGCCCCGAGTTTCCAGATAGGCGCCTCCTCCTGCGGAGCCACCGTCGCCGCGAACACCTCCTGCACCCTCGCTCTTACCTTCCTGCCTCTCTCCGTCGGCGCCGCCTCCGCCACCCTCACCGTCTCCACCGCGACACCGGGAGTGGCCTCCGCCACCGTCTCCCTCGCCGGAACCGGCCTCTCGCCTCCTGCGCTCTCCGTCAATCCCGCCCAGCTCAACCTCGGGACCGTTATCGTGGGCAACGCCGGCGCCATCTTCACCGTCCAGATCACCAATACCGGACAGGTCGCCCTCGTCGGCCCCACTTTCTCCATCACCGGAAATACCGACTTCGCCCTGATCACGCCCACCGACATCACCGCCTGCTCCGGCACCCTCAATCCCGCCAATACCTGCAACATCCAGGTGCAGTTCTCTCCCTCCGCGCTCGGCACAGAGTCTGCCACCCTCACCGTCTCTTCTTCGAATGCCATCCCCTCCACCGCCACCGTCTCCCTCACCGCAACCGGTGCTGCCGCCATCACCCTCCAGGCCAATCCCCTCCAGCTCAGCTTCCCGCCCACCCCCGCGGGCACCTCCAGCACCGCCGAAACCCTCTCCGTCAGCAACCTCGGTCGCAAGCAGGCCAACGGCCTTACCCTCACCGTCGCAGGCCCCTACCAGCTCGCCCCCGCCTTGACCACGTGCAAATCAATTCTCGCTGGACTCACTTCCTGCACAGTAGGCCTGGTCTTCACCCCCGGCGTCGCCGGTGACCAGCCCGGCAGCCTCACTGCTCAGGTCACCAACCTCGGTACAGCACCCCTGGTCGTGCCTCTCGACGGAACCGGGGTCGCGGTCGGCGGCCTCACTGTTTCGCCCACCCAGATGACCTTCGGCAGCATCGTCCTGAACACTCCCTCCGCGGCCCAATCCTTCACCGTCACCAACAGCGGCCAGGGCTCCGTAACCGGACTAGCTCTCGCCATCTCCGGCGATTTCTCTCTTCTTCAGAACGTCTGCCCAGCCGTCCTTCCTCCCGCCTCCAGTTGCACGGCATCCGTCGTCTTCACTCCCACCGCTCTTGGCAATCGCACCGCTTCCATCGCCGTCACCAACTCCTCAGCCGGCGTGCTGCCCGCCTCGATCGCCCTCACCGGCAACGGCATCGCTGCCGGGGGCCTTACCGCTCTGCCCACCGTGGTCAGCTTCGGGTCGCTCACCATCGGCCTCACCAGCCCTGCCCAGACCGTTACCGTCACCAACGCGAGCGGCCCCGGCGCCTCCACCCTCACCGGCCTTGCCTTTTCGGTTGCCGGCGATTTCTCCCTGGCTCAGAACAGCTGCGGAACCCAGATCGCTCCCGGCGCTGCCTGCTCCTACTCCGTGTCCTTTACCCCCACTCTCCCCGGCACGCGCATCGGCTCAATCACCGTCAAGTCCGCCAATGGCCCATCCGTCGTCACTGGACTCAGCGGAACTGGTCTGCCCACCGCACAGCTCTCCGTCTCCCCAACCCAACTCAACTTCGGCCAGGTCCCCGTTGGCGCCAACAGCCCCTCCCTCCAACTCACTGTCCACAACCCTGGCTCCGGAACCCTGGCTGGCCTCCTCTTCCAGACCTCCACTCCCTTCAGCGTCGGCTCCGGCACCTGCCGCACCACCCTCGCTGCCGGCCAGTCCTGCACCGTCCCCGTCACCTACGCCCCTACCGCCGGCACGACCCAGAACGGAACTATGCTCATCTCCTCCACCAGTCTTGGCGTACCCTCCGTGCCGGTTCCTCTGGTGGGCGTTGGCATCCTTCCCGCCTCGCTCACAGTCAAGCCCACCTCGCTGAACTTCCCCGCTGCCACTGTCGGTCTCTCCAGCGCCGCCCAGTCCATCACCGTCAGCAACCCCGGCAGCCTGCCTCTCTCCGGCCTGGCCCTCGCCATCACCGGCGATCTCAGTCCCGATTTCGCCATCGGCGCCTCCAGTTGCACCACCACCCTCGCCGCCGGAGCCGCATGTTCCACCCTCGTCACCTTCGCACCCAAATCGGCCGGCGGTCACACCGCTTTCTTTACTGCCTCCAGCACCACGTCCAATGTCGCCAGCGCCAACACCGCCCTCACTGGAACCGGCCTCACGCCCGCTTCTCTCCGGCTTACCCCCACCCAGCTCACCTTCCCCGCCACGCTCCTGAATCAGTCCAGCCCCACCCAGCAGCTCGCCCTCGCCAACAGCGGCCAATCCGGAATCACCGATCTCCACATCACCCTCACCGCAGGCTTCGCACTCGACTCTGCCCACTCCACCTGCACCGCCCAGCTTCCCGCCGCCTCCACCTGCTCCCTCGGCATCCACTTCACTCCCACCACCGGCGGCCCTGTCACCGGAACCCTCACCGCCAGTTCCCCCGCCTCAAGCTCTCTTGGAACATCCCCCGCCACCGCCGCTTTCTCCGGCACCGGAGCCTACCCACCCGGCCTCGTCACCTCGCCCGCCGCCCTCATTGCCTTCCCCACCACCGCCATTCATATGTCCGCGGCAGCCATCCCCGTAACCGTGACCAACGCCAGCGTGCTCACTCCGCTCACAGGCCTCTCCCTCGCCATCGATTCCGTGGGAAATTCCAACGGCTTCGCCCTCAGCGGCAACACTTGCACCGCCTCTCTCGCTCCCGCCGCTAAGTGCACCGTCAACGTCCTCTTCGCTCCCACCCTCCCCGGGAAGCTCAGCGGAACCCTCCGTCTCTCCAGCACCAATGGCGGCAGCCCCCTCCAACTCGCCCTCACCGGCATCGGTTTCGACTTTCAGCTTGCTGTTCAGGGCAACTCCACCGGCACCGTGATCGCCGGGCAGAGCGCCGCCTATTCCCTTGCCGTCTCCCCCATCGCCGGAACCATCCCATCCACCATTCCATCCGGCACTTTCAGCTTTCAATGCACGGCGCTCCCCGCCAACGCGCTGTGCATCTTCAATCCCACTCAGTTACCCGGCCTCCCCGCCAATGGAACAGGCAACGTCAGCGTCTCCGTCTCTACGGCTTCCGCCAAGACTGCGGCGATGCAACGCACCCGGCGCGTAGCGCTCCTTGTATGCGCATTCTTGTTTTTCCCCCTGCTTCGCCGCCGCGCTCTGCGTACTTTGTCTATCTTGCTGCTGGCTATCTTCTCCCTTGCCTCTCTTACCAGTTGCGCCAGTGCCGGAGGCTCGATTGGCTTGACTCAAAAAAACGGTGGTACTCCTCCCGGCACTTACACCTTGCAAGTCTCCGCTACGTCCACCGGCATCACCCACACGCTTTCTCTGAAATTGAATGTCAACTAAGTTCCCAATCTCAATCGCACCCTGTGCCGATCCAAACCTATTGCGGGCTTTGATGAAAGCCTCGCAGCGCGCTGGTCCGCGGCTTCGCGCATTCGTTGCGTCACGAATAACTTGTTGCCGCTGCCGCAAGCGAAATCCCTCGTCGCCATGCGCCCCTGAGATACAAGCCCCGTTCGCGTCTCGATGCGACACTCCCACTTAGTGCGCATCGCCGCGACTGCCCCACCCACCTGCGCATGAACGCACCATGAACTAGCGACAAGTCCGCCCTGCGTCGACTTATCCACAGGAATGAGATATTCTGACACCTATGGCAATTGACAATATCATCGCTCAACTCGACGCAGAGATCGCTCGCCTTAAGCAGGTTCGCAATCTTCTTTCGGCAACTGGCAAAGTAGAAGCCAAGATCACCGCCGTGAAACAGAAACCCGCCAAGAAAGCACGCGGTGTAGCCGCCAAGTCCTCCGCAAAGTCAAAGACCGCCGTGAAGCGCGTACTTAGCCCCGAGGCCCGCAAGGCTATCGCCGATGCGCAGCGCAAGCGCTGGGCAGCTCAAAAGGCAAAAGCCTAAACAGTTGAGTACTTAAGTACTGTGAGAGATAGCCGCGGTCGACTGGACTGCGGCTTGATCGCTTCCCGGGCAGCCGCTTCAGCCTGTGTCCTCGCGAATTACTGCGCGCGAAGCGACCATGCATCTTAAATTAACAAGTCCGCTGATCGACCGCCTACTCACCGCCAGCTTGCACTTAGTCGAAAGAACTTATCCACCCAGGCTAAGTTCAGATACAGCTACCAGAAGGTAAACGCCCGCACCTGCGGCGGTCCCGCATGACCGTCGATCACCTGCGTCTCGATCACCGCCTCCATGTTCATCGTGCGCCAGTTCGCCGGAGCTTTTTCCAGTAAGTTCGCCAGGTCCGCGGGATTCGAAATCAACTCCCCTGCCGCCTCCGTACCCTCTTCTGAAATCCCTGCGGCAATCACCACTGGCTGCCCCGTCATCGAGTCGTGATACCGCGCCACGATCGCATAATCGCGAGCCAGCTTCTCATAGGGTTGATCCCACGCCGTGAACCACTCGGTCTTTCCCTGCTTGCCCGCACCCTGTCCATCCTGCTTGGGCTTGCGATCCAGGATGAACGCGTTACCATCGATCGAGTCAAACCCAAATCTCAAATCCCGCGTCAGCCGCATCGTCCAAAGATTGTCATAAGCTCCGATCAGCACCGCCGGCCCCTCGCGCAGTTGCGCAAACGAAGCCTCCGACGCAGCCGACACGCGAAAGCTTTTCTCCTGTCGCTGCAAAATCGCCGACATCCGCGTCAGCGTCACCACATCCGCCAGCGCAAACAGCCCCGACTGCCGCAGCCTGAAATACAACGGCTCCGTCAACTTCGGATGCTGAATGGTCTGCGCCGGGTCGGTATCCCCGCTCGAGTCCCGCGCCGGTTCGCCCAGGCAAAACGTCACCGTCGCCGGACCCGCCGTCATCGGCGCCCAGAAATCGTCCAACGCCTGGTTTGCCGCTCGCCCCGCCGCCTCATTCGCTGAAACCTTCACCTGCGACTGCCGGTATGCATGCAGCCAGTACCCACCCGCCAGGCCCAGCGAGAGCGCCAACGCCGCCAGCAAAAAATTGATCACCAGCACACTTGAAGTCGAGTGCCCTGCCCGCTGCGGACCGGTGCCCACCCGTCCCGCACCCACATGTTCCGCGTCTGGGTGCTGCGTGTCCTGCCTTCCCGCCGCTAAAGGCTCCTGTCGAACCAATGGGGAGACATTCAAGGCGGGAGACCTCAGGCTCGACTCCGCAGCCAGCCCTTCCGCCCCTTCTTTCGCGTCCACCGGCGCGTCGGTCTCCACGGGTACGATCTTCTGAAATACCGGCACGTACGAACCCGTCGGCAACTCGATCCGAATCTCTTCACCATGCGCGGGATCGTAGTAGTACTGCGCCAGCCGTTTCCGTATCTCTCCCGCCGTCACCCTCACCACCGGGTCGGCATTCGCATCGTACCCCGGCGCCCGACCGAACACCTCCATTCCGATCAAGCGTTCCTTCACCTGGTCCGCGTTTCCCTCCAGCGTCTGCTCCACCACAAATCGCAGCAAGGCCGGGTAACGCTTGCTCTGAAAAAACAGCGAGTGCACCAGCAGCAGATCTAGCTGAGCTCGAACCGCCGCCTTGTCGTCCCCGCTCTGCGGCTGCCACGGTTCATACGTCAGCCTGCCCGGCCCATATGTCGGGCGCACGACGGCAGCGTTCGTCTCCGCCGTCGTCTTTTGGTTGGATTCCACTCCCAGCTTTGCTCCGAGACCGTATGATACGGGCCGATTTGCCCCATGTCCACTGATCAATCGCCAACCCAGCCCCGCAAACCCTGGCGCTGCCATTTTCCCTCAGGAAAGCCTCCCTGTCTGTGTTTTCGCCGTCCTCGCCGCCCCTCCCCTCTTAAGCCGCCCAACAATCACAGGTATAGAACCTGTGCACCTACCCGATAGAACTTGTGCAAGCCGCCCCCATGACTACGATGAGGAGGAACTTCACTGGAACCTCCGCGGTGAGGATTGGCAGAAATCGCGTAAGCTGTTTCCCGAACAAGCCAGCATGATGCCGTTTCCGGCATCCGAAGGGCAAAGCCGTGCAGCGGTCTGCACACGCCGCGTCCTTCACTGGAGTGGTAAGTCGGCTGCAGGGAAGAGGAGCCCTGCTTCAGGCGTCGGGAATCCGGGGTACCGCAGGGACTGTCAAACGATGTGCTCGGCCGCTTGTCTCTCCGTTTCCAGGGGCAAGCGGCATTTTCTACGCCTTGGCTACCCCTCCGCTACTGCGAAACCTTCCCCACCCACCGCCGCACTACCGGCGCCGCATCTGCCGGACCTTCCCCGTTCTCTCCACGCCCCGTCCGGAATCCCCAGTCGTTCTCCACCACCAGACCCGCCGGTGTCATCTCTCCGTACGCCGAAACCGTCCTCCGCGCCGCCACCACCACGCCCACATGCCCATAAACCGGGCCGTGAGCCTGCGCAATGACATCTCCCGGCAAAGCCAGTTCTCGCGCCATCGGCCGCGACCATCCTGCGATCTCCACACGCGAATCGGCCCACTCGTGTGCGCTCGGGTCGCGCGGCACCACCCCAAAATGCCCCGGCACCTTCGGCCGCGGATGCCCTGACGCCACAATCCAATCTGC
The DNA here is from genome assembly GCA_903832475.1 of uncultured Acidobacteriota bacterium. Classification (GTDB taxonomy): domain Bacteria; phylum Acidobacteriota; class Terriglobia; order Terriglobales; family Acidobacteriaceae; genus Acidicapsa. The sequence goes on from CAILBQ010000512.1 coordinate 19,221, forward strand.
TACGGCCTGATTGCATTTGTTGCTTCCCGGCCGGTACCACCCATTCCACTTGGCCGCCTCGTACTTCGTCTCCCCCACCGATCCGGCCGCCACTTCCGCCAGCGGCCTCACCGTATCCACACGGCGATTCTCCATCCACCACCCCACCGAAACCAGCAGCGTCAAACCCACCAGACCCATCCTCCACAATCCTCGCCGCATGATCCGCTGCACCTGGCCTCCAAATCTTCGCGTTCAAACATCTCACAACCGCGGGACCACCCAATCTTCATTGCACAGCGTTACCAATTCAGAGAGTCGACTAGTCTGGAAGAGGAACCCTCAACAGCCCCACCCTGGGTGCCCCATATCTCCCCGCGTTCCGTGCGGGGGGGTGTGGGATAGAGTTAACCTCCCGTGTACCACGCTACCGCCGTCGATGTCTCCGCACCCGTTTCACTGCCACCTTCCGCTCCGGCTCCGGCAGCGGCGGCAACCCCGCCACCGCCAGCAGCAGCTTGTTCGCCGCGTTGTATAGATTCAAATGGCTCTCCACCCCATCGGTTGCCGCGAAAAATACCGCAGCCCGCCGCGCCGGATTGATCGCGATATACGTCTCGTACCCCGCGCCTCCGCCCGTCTTCTCCACCAGGTGCGATTCCGTGTCCACGCCCAGCAGATGAATCCACCCCAGCCCCACCCCGGTCGGCTCCCCCGCATGATCCAGCCCCTTCTCGCTCACCAGCTTCGCCGGCTGCAGGTACACCGCCTGCGCCGCCGCCCCCTGCTTCAGCAGCCCCGTCCCCACCAGGTACTTCAACCACAGCGTCATATCCGCCGCTGTCGAATACAGCCCGGAACTCCCCTCCGTCTGCTCTGTCACCGTGCAACCGCCCTCCTCATGCGACCCCATCAGCAAGCGCGCGCACTGCCCCGCACTGGGGTACAACGTCGTCTGCCCCATGTTCAGCGGATCCAGCGTCCGCTCCGCCAGCAGCCGCGCAAACGGCTTGCGCCCCGCCGTCGCCAGCGCATCGCTCAAAAAATCAAACGTCACATTCGAATACAGCGCCGCCGTCCCGGGAACACTCCTCAACTTCTGATTCGGTAGCCATCTCCACCGTGTCCGGTAGTCCGGGAACGTGAAATGCGCGGTATTCGGCGGCCCGCTCCCCAGCTCCCGCGGCAGCCCCGACGTATGCGTCGCCATATCCAGCATTGTGATCGCGCTCCCTCGCTTCGGCACCACCACCCCACGCGGCGCATACCGCTGCAGCGGATCATCCAGCTTGACCGTCTTGTCCGCCACCATCTTGGCCAGCACGTCTGTCGTAAAAATCTTCGTCAGCGAACAAAGCCGTACCACCGAATCCTTCGTCGGAACCTGGCC
>CAILBQ010000513.1 GCA_903832475.1 uncultured Acidobacteriota bacterium
CTGCAAGTCCCAATAAATAGAAAGAGCGTGCCTAGAAAAGCGAGATACCTTCGTGGATCGCTGAGACCGACCTCTTTGATCTGCTCCACTATACCGGTCACGATAATTTCAAGCGCGCTTTGCCGACGTGAAATGATTCGCTCCGTGGCAAGCTTTCGGGTAATCAGGAATGAGCCCAATGTCATGGCGATCATCATGGCCCAGGTCGTCACGATGGTTTCGTTGAGTTTGACAAAGCCATATTGCCAGAAGATCTGCTGGTCGGACGTGAGCTGCACCGTGGGGACGATCATTGTCCACCTTCCTGGAGGATGCGGACAGATGTGGCGGACGGGAGTCGAATGAGCCGCGTTACGGCGATGCGCGCCAGCAAGAAGCCGACCAGGCAGGCCACCAACTTCCGCCATTCGCCGTGAGACACGAGGTAGAAGCCTGTGATGGCGACGGCCATTCGGAGTAGAAGGCTTGCGGAGAACAACAGTCCAGACCATTGCGATGGAGGACTTGATCGAATCGTCCACCAGAGGCCGCCAAAGAAGAATGCCCCAAGCAGAACACCGGCGAGCAGACTTCCAGCCAGTATCAACGCCTCACTCATGTTTGTCCTCCTGCCCATCTTGCATGGCTTTGTTCTCCTGATCCACCCAATGCCAGGCATTTGCGCAACCCACGCACAGCCCAATGGCCAGCAAGATGAGTGTCCATGAATGCGCTCCTGGATGATGGTTGTCCCACCACAGGCCGGTCATTGCACCAACAACGGTTGGCACTGCGACCGACCAACCGATCAGTCCTGACATGCCCAAGCCGAACCAGACAGTCTGTTGACCATTCTTCTGCACGCGGAGTTTACGAGCAGCCTTTGCGCTAACTTGCTGGACAAAGTCCCTGTCTGCAGCAGGGGGTTGGTTCGCTCTTTCATCGGTCATTTTCAAACTCCGCCAGACGCCCCATCAAACTACCTTCCATCTTCGCGACCGCGGTGCGAACGTTGCGCTCCTGTTCGTCCAGTTTCAGGAAGTCGCGTTCGACTGCGTCTTTGAGCTGTCCTAAATCCGATCCGCCAATGGCGCGACGCACGGATACCGTCACCTGCGCGCCCGCCTTCACCAGAACACCTTGATCAATCCCGACATAGACTGTCCCGCAATCCTTCGCTTCGTAAGTGAGAATCCCGGGGACAAGGGCGGCAACACAGTCGAGCCGGTGGGGCAGCAGACCGTATGATCCATCGGTCGTGTCTGCGACGACGCGCAATACATTGGCTTTTTCGGCAAATACCCCAAAGGGGAGCAGGATCCTAAGATTCATGAGTACTCGCAGTCGCGACCTTTGGTTGTGGGTCGGTCTTCTGGTCTTCAGGCTTTTTCTCCTCTGGCTGATTGGCGTCGGGCTGCTTTGCTTCAGGTTTCTTCGCCTCTGGCTGCTTTGCCTCGGATTGCTTCGCTTCAGGCTTCTTCTCCTCGGGCTGCTTTGCCTCAGGTTTCTTGGCCTCCCCGATTGCGCCGATCATATAGAGTGCGCTCTCCGGGTAGTCCTTGAACTCGTCGCGGAGAATGCGTTCGCAGCCATCCAGAGAGTCTTTCAGGCTCACAAGCTTGCCCTTCATTCCGCTGAATTGTTCCGTAGTGAAGAACGGTTGCGTCAGGAAGCGTTCCAGCCGGCGTGCCCTTGCAACGGCGTTTCGATCTTCGAGGGAAAGCTGCTCCATTCCCAGCATGGCCACAATGTC